>CAYQDT010000312.1:0-5390 GCA_964416225.1 uncultured bacterium | reverse complement strand
CCGGCGCAACCGAAAAGCGGCGCGCCATTCCGGCTCCCTCCGCCGAGGCGCCGCTGCCTCATCCATGCCGTGCCTGGCTCTGCTGGGCGTACTCGCGGCGCTTCCGCTCCAGGCAGCCCCGGTCCCGGCGGGCGCGCGGCCGGTGGCTCATCCGGGTCCGGCCGCGCCGGGAAGCCCCGGGCCCGCGCCGAAGCCGGCGCCCGTCTGGTCGCTGGCGTTCCGCCCCGATGGGAGGACGCTCGCCGCGGGCGCCTACCAGCGGGTGCAGCTCTGGGACGTTGCCGGCAAGAGCGTTGCGCGCACCCTCAGCGGGCCCGCCGGTCCGGTCCGGTGCCTTGCCTGGAGCGCGGACGGGAAGCAGCTTGCGGCGGGAAGCGGCAAGCCGGCCGAGCAGGGTGAGGCGGAGGTGTGGAATGTCGCGGAAGACGGAAGTGCCGCCGCCGCCGTCACGCTGAAAGAGCACCGGGACGTGGTGGAGGGGGTGGCGTTCGCCCCGGCTCAGGATACGCTCCTGACCGCCGGGATGGACGAGAAGGCGCTGGCGATCCAGTGGTCGACGGGCAAAGTGGTCCGGGCGATGACGGACCACACCAACCGCGTGTCCGCGGTCTCCGTCTCCCAGAACGGCAAATGGGTTGCCACTGGCAGCCTGGATAAGACGGTCAAGATCTGGAGCGCCGCGGACTTCAAGCCGCTCGCGAACCTGGACAACAACGGCGGCCAGGTGTTCGCGGTCCAGTTCGTGGCGCCCGGCAATCAGCTCGCCGTGACTGGGGAAGACGGAAACGTCCGGTTCTACCAGCTTTCCGAGAGCCGCACCGGTAAGCTCTCCGGCTTGAATGGGAACGTGGTGCGCACCTTCAACGGCAACCGGACGCCGCTCTTCGCGCTCGCGACCAGTCCGAAGGGTGATCTGCTGGCGTACGGCGGCGAGGACAAGGTGGTGCACGTCCAGGATCTGACCGGAGGCAGGCGCCGCTACACGCTCAAGGAGTGCCCGGACGCCGTCTATTCCCTCGCATTCAGCCCGGACGGCTCGCTGCTGGCGGCCGGCTGCCGCGACGGAAAGATCCGGATCTGGACCACCGCCGACGGTAAGCTCGCCGCCGAGCTCTGAGGAGTTCCAAGACTCGCTATGAAGCGCTGGGGATTGTTCCTTTTCTTCCTCGCCTGCCTCTCCATTTCCGCGGAGCCGGCGCTCGCGCAGGCGCTCCCGCGGATTGCCGCGCTCTACCCGGCGGGGGCGCGCGCCGGCTCCACGGTCGAAGTCGCCATCCGCGGCGGTGGCCTGGAGGGAGCGCGCGAGATCCTGTGGGACCGGCCCGGCCTCACCGCCCGGCTGAGCTCCGCGGCCGTGAAGATCGAGCCCGGGGACCTGAAGCTCTTCCAGGCTAAGTGCGCGCTCTGCCACGAGCTGCGCGGCCCCTCCACGATCAGCCGGACCGCCGACCAGTGGGTCGCGACGGTGGACCGGATGATCAAGGAGAAAGGTGCGCCGATCGAGGCGGCCGACCGGGCAAAGATCGTCAGCTACGTTCAGGCGGCGGCGCGCTCCGCGGCGGGTCTGACGGCGGAGATCACCGTGGCTCCGGGCACCCCGCCGGGGCGTCGGGAGCTGCGGGTGCTGGGCCTGAACGGCACCTCCACCGCCTTCACGTTCGAGGTGACGGACACCCCGGAAGTGCTGGAAGTCGAGCCCAATAACACGGCCGACAAGGCGCTGGCTGTGACGCTCCCTGTGACCATCAACGGTCAGATCGCCTCCGGCGGAGACGTGGACTGCTTCGCGTTCCAGGCCAGACAGGGGGAGCGGGTGGTGATGGACTGCAGCGCCTTCCGCCTGAACCCGGCCAGCCAGACGAACTTCTTTCCCGTCCTCTATCTCTTCGACGCTCAGGGCCGTGAGCTGGCCCGGAATTCCGGCTACCACAGCCTGGATCCGCTCCTCGATTGGACCGCTCCCGCCGACGGCCGGTACGTGGTGCAGGTGCGGGACATGCTGTACCGCGGCTCACCGAGCAGCGTCTACCGGCTCACCATCGGCTCCGTCCCGTACGATACGTACCTCTTTCCGGCGGGCGGACGCCGCGGGGAGACCGCCGAGGTCGCTCTCGGCGGGCAAAACGTGGCGCCGGAGGCCGTGCCCGTGACCCTGCCCGCGGAAGCGCCCCCTGGAATCCGTGAGGTGGCGACTCGCTGGGGCGTGTTCCCCTTCGCGGTGGGATCGTATCCGGAGTATGTGCAGCGCGGCGGCGGGAGCCCGGAGGCGGTCACTTTGCCCGCCAGCATCAACGGCCGGCTTCAGAAGGCGGGAGCGCCGGACCGCTACGTCTTCCCCGTCTCGAAAGAGACCGCGGGTCCGTATACCTTCGAGGTTTTCGCGCAGCGGCTGGGTCTGCTCTTCATCCCGCGCCTGAGCGTCCGCAACGCCCAGGGCCAGGTCGTGGGCCAGTCCAACGACAACCAGCCCGGCGATCCGCGGCTGACGGTCAACCTCGGCCGGCCCGGCGATTACACGCTGGAAGTGGAAGGCCCGGCGGATAAGGCGGGGCCGCAGTACGTCTACCGGATCGGGGCGGCGAGGACCGCTCCCGATTTTGAGTGGACGCTGAGCCCCGACAACCCCAATCTCGGTCCCGGCTCGTCCGTCTATCTGCCGGTGCAGGTCCGCCGGCGCGTCGGCTTCAGCGCGCCCATCGAGATCTCCTTTCCGCAGCTTCCCGCCGGAGTGACCGCCAGTCCGACGATTCTCGCGCCGGACCAGGGGAGCGGCTTTGTGATCCTCACCGCCGCCGCGGACGCGCATCCGGGAGTCTTCAGCCTCGCGCGGCCGGTGGCGAAAGCCGTCGTCAACGGCGAGAGCCTGGTCCGGGAGGCCATTCCGCGCGCCGTCTACCTGATCAACAACAACCAGATGGTCGCCTACCCGCGCAACATGGTCGTCACCGTCGGGCCGGAGGCGGAGTGGTCCGCCCGGCTGGAGATGGACCACGCCGACATGAGCCCGGGCGGCGCGCCCGTCAGGGTGACGCTCAAGGTGACCCGCCGGATCGGCGACCGGGATATCCCCTTTGCCGTGGTAGGCGTGCCCCCGGGCGTACAGGGGCCGGGTAACCTGCTCCTCAAGAAGGGCGCCAGCGAGCTGAGCTTCACGCTCACCCCCACCGGCGGCCTGTTCCAGCGGCGGGCCGCGGATGCGGGAATGCCCCGCCAGTTCCTCCTGGCCGTCTATACCGGCCGCGAGGGCGAAGGCATGCAGATGGCCAGTCCCGCCGTGCCGATTACCGTGGCGGCCCCGGCCCGCTAGGCAGGGAGAGCCACTCGGTCCGCCGGCGCCGCCTCGCGGCGCCGGTTGCCGCCGAAGAGCACTGCCGGTCCTGCCCGGCGTTCGTGCGCGTCCGGACCCTCACGCCCGTCTCGGGCGCCTCGACCTGTCCATGCCGGCGCGCAGGAACCGGTCGGCGCTGCCGTGACCCGGACGACGCCGGACGAAGTCGCGCCCCGGAGGGGCGTGGGGTGCGAGCGAGGTGGGGCGGGGCTGTGGTGTGAAGCGCACTCCGGCGGCAGCGACCCGCTGCCCCCGGGCGGCCCCTCTCCTCTCCGTGCCTCACGGGCACCGTGGTGCCCATCGCATCCCATCGTACGAAATCGTCCTTGGGTTGTAGAGCAAGCGACCGAAGAGGTAGGATAGGTCGACGATGCCCCATCCCGGTGCCGTGAGAGTACGTGCCCAAGGAGTGGCGGTGGGGGATGAAGATCCGTTTCTATGCTAGAGCGTACGGCAACCATCCTGAATGTGAATGATGACGACTCGAGCCGCTACGCCGTCTCGCGGGCCTTCCGGCACGCGGGGTTTCACGTGGTGGAAGCGGCGTCCGGAATGGAAGCACTGGCGCTGCTCGAGGCGGAGCCGGACCTGGTGCTGCTGGACGTACACCTGCCGGACGTGCATGGATTCAAGCTCTGCCGAGAGCTGAAGGAGCGCGCCGCGCCGGAGTGGCTGCCGGTGGTGCTCCTCTCCGCCGTATACGTGCGGGACGCGGATCGGGCCGCCGGGATGGAGACGGGCGCCGACGGTTACATGGTGCTGCCGGCGGATCCCACGCTCCTCATCGGTACGGTCCGCTCGATCTTGCGCGCAAAGGACGCGGAAGCCGGGCTGCGCCGTGTTAATACCGCGCTGGAGGCAACGGTCCGCGAGCGCACGCGGGAGCTGGAGGCCACCAATGCCTCGCTCCACGCCGAGATCGCGCGCCGCGTGGAGATCGAGACGGAGCTCCGGAAGCGGGAGGCGCATTTCCGGTTTCAGGCCGAGCTGCTGGACGCCGTCGGCCAGGCGATCATCGCCACGGATCTCTCCGGAACCATTTTCTATTGGAATCGGGTAGCCGAAGAGATCTACGGGTGGACGGCGGAGGAGATGGTGGGCTGGAGCCTCGAGGGCATCGTTCCGGAGGCGGCGCGGGAAGCCGCGGCGGAGGCGAGGGGCCTGCTGAAGGCCGGTGAGCGGTGGTCCGGAGAGCTCACCGTCCGGCACCGGGACGGCCGGCTGGTCCCCGTGATCGTAACGGAATCACCGGTGTACGATTCGAGCGGCGAGCTGACCGCCGTTATCGGGGTCTCGGTAGATATTAGTGACCGCAGGCGCGCCGAAGCGGCGCTGCGGGAGAGCGAGCAGCGGTTCCGCGCGCTATTCGACGAGTCCGCCGTCGGGATCGCGCTGGTGGACGTGGATGGCCGGCCGTACCGCGCCAACCGGGCGCTGGTACGGATGCTCGGTTATTCCCCCGAGGAGCTGGCGGGTATGTCGCTCCGCGAGATCACCCACCCCGAGGATGTGGAGCGGGATGGGGCGCTTTTCGAGGAGGTGCGGGCCGGGAGCCGCTCTTCCTATCAACAGGAGCAGCGCTACCTGACCCGGGACGGGCGGACCATCTGGGGCCAGTTGACGGTCTCCCCGGTGCGGCATCCGGATGGATCGCCGTGGTTCTTTATCGGGATGGTGGAGGACGTGACGGCCCGCATGCAGTTGGAAGCCCAGTTCCATCAGGCCCAGAAGATGGAGGCGGTCGGGCGGCTCGCGGGAGGCGTGGCGCACGACATGAATAACCTGCTCTGCGTCATCGCGGGCTATACGGAGCTTTCGCTGCAGTTGCTGACCGTGGAAGATGCGGTCCACCGCTCCCTGACCCAGGTGCGGGCAGCCGCTGAGCGGGCATCCGGCCTCACCCAGCAGCTCCTGGCGTTTAGCCGCAAGCAGCTCCTCAGCCCGCGAACCGTGGATCCCAACGAGCTGATTCGGAACCTCGACCGGATGCTGCGCAGGCTCATCGGCGAGGATGTGGAGATGGTGGCGGTGCTCGACCCCCGCGTGCCGATGGTGCGCGTGG
>CAYQDT010000311.1:0-5396 GCA_964416225.1 uncultured bacterium | reverse complement strand
CGGCCACCAGCACGACGGCCAGTGCCCCCGCGCCCAGAAGCAGGCGCCGCGGATGATCGATGGCCTGGGTGCGAACTGCGGTTGGTTCCATGGTGCGGACGAGGGCAGGTTAGCGGGGCTGCTTACTGATACGAAAGCGACATGTCGGGGAGTGCCGACACTTTCCACCGGGGCGGCGAAAAATGGAAAACCGGGGCAGCAGCGCTGCCCCGGCACCCGAACTCCGGTTCGGTTTCCCGAAACGGAGATCCGACAGCAGACCGTTACGGAAGCCCCGTGCTGCAGCCGGTGTTGCCGCCTTCATTTTCCCACGCCCACTTCAGGCCCCGAGAGGTGTTCCAGTCATAGACCTGGGAGAAGCGCAGGTTATTGCCGGCCACGCCATTGTTCTTTTTGCAGCCGATCATCCGGTACCACTTTACGTGCCCGTCGCAGAAGAGGATGTTGCTTCCATCTCCGTGCCGCGGCAGGTTGTCACTCCAGTTCCAGCCCGGATCGCTGTGCGCCACCCGGTCCCACGCGTTCCAAAGCGTGGTATCCGCCGCCACCTGGACCGCAAAGGTGGTGGGCGTGTTCCCGTCATGCGTGTCCCCGCCGTTTCCGCCCTCGATGAGCATCACCACGTCCGCGGGCGCCGTCAGCTTCGACTCCCCAACCGCGCCCATCGCCGGATTGCAGCCGGGATCCGCACAGAGCGCGATGTTGTTCACCGCGTAGCTGATCGGATTCTCATTGTAATCCCGCGGGTCGCTGGGGCACTTGTAGACCTTCCAGTTCTTCACGTAAGGCTGGATGACCCACTGCCACTGGAGGGATCCCGTCTTCGCCGGGTTGTTCGGGTCGTACCCGGGGCCGGAGCCCCACGGTCCGCCGCCGCCGGTGACCATGTGCTCGTCATAGTCCTGCGCGTACATCCGGATCGCGTTGCCCAACTGCTTCAGGTTGCTCTGGCACGATGCTTTTCGAGCGGCTTCCCGGGCCTGCGCAAAGACCGGGAAGAGAATGGCGGCGAGAATGGCGATGATGGCGATCACGACGAGGAGCTCGATGAGCGTGAAGCCCTTCGCGGCTCGCCTGCCTTGAACAGCAGCCATGAGGCTCTCCTTTCCTGTTCTGCACTCGCTGCAGCTTGCGTTCCGACGTCGGAACGCGTCCGGACGGACCCACATCCGTTCCGGCATGTAACGTTTTCCCCTCTAGAAGAGCATTCCTGCGGGTCCCAGCCCGTTTTTTGAGATATTTTCCAAAAAACGCGGTCGAATCTCAACATCTCCTCGCAAGGTTTAGACACTGTGCGATATTCCGTTTTTATTTGGTAGTCGGTCACTGGAAACGGCGCTCCGGGAACGCCAGGCGACTGTGGCCACGTAGTTCCATCGAGCGACCAGGCACCTCCTTCCGCGGCGGGCTCTCGCCTCCGGCCGAACACTCCGCGGCACGGAGTCGCGCCTATTTCCGGCTCCCACTTTGCCACAAGCGGGCGCAGGCCTCGCCGGCCGTTGGCCCATCGAACGGGCATGTCACTGCCATGAAACGCCGTACTCCACTTCTGAGCCTGCTGGTCTTCCTGTCCGCTGCGGTCGTCGCCGGCTGCACCGATAACCCCAGCAACCCGATCAAGCTGAGCTCAGGCTCGTACCGCCGGATGGTTTCCGCCTTCTATACCGGCGTGGCCGCGCTGGACGCCGGCGATAATGACCGGGCACGGCGGGAGTTCCATACCGCGACCAGCATCGAAGCACGGGAGCCGGCCCCCTACGTGGACCTCGCAGTGCTCGCACTCCGCAGCCACGATCTGAAGGTGACGAGCAGCCTTCTGGAGGAGGCTCAGCGGCATAGTCCCGAGCAGGCGAACATTGAGTTCCTGAAGGGCCTGGTGGAGAGTCAGCAGGGCCGGAGCGACGCGGCACTCGGCCACCTCCGAACGGCGGTGCGACTGGCACCATCCAATGCGCGGATGATCTTCGCCCTGATTGATGAGCTCCGCAAGCAGTCGAACCCGGCGGCGGAGGGCGAGGTCCAGCAGTGGCTCGAGGCGATCCTTCACCTCCAGCCCGACAACCTGGAGGCGCTGCTCGAAAGCACCCGGCTGGCAATCAAGAATAACGACCGGACACTCCTTTCCGCCCGGCTCGATCAGCTCACGAAGCGCGCGCCGGGCTGGACGGTGGAAGCGAAGGCTCGGCTGGCTGACTTCAAGCGGGCCGCAGCCGCAGGAGGGTCGAATGCGCAGGTCACCTTCGCCTACCTGCGCAATGTGCTGATGAACACCGACGACTTCCGCCGTAGCCATGCCGCGCTCGCCGCGGATCTCCAGGCCATCGGCGAGCCGCTGCGCCAATTCGTACGCCTTCCCTCGCCCCCGCCCACCGCGGCGGCTCCCGACACGGCCCTCACCTTCGCCCCCGTCCCCAGCTCCTCTCCGGGTAAATGGGGGCTCGCCCTGCGGTTGAGCGGGGACGCACCTCCCGTCTCGCTGGTTTCGGACGGGAAAAGCCTCACGCTCCAGACCCCGACCCCTGCGGTGCTGGCCCAGCCGGGCGCGCTCTCCCCGGACGGCGTCTGCGCGATCGACTGGAACAACGATCGCAAGCAGGACCTCGCGCTGGCCGGACCGTCCGGACTCCGGCTGTTCCAGCAGGGGGACTCTTTCCGTTGGAGTGATGTGACGGCCCGCGCCGGTCTGCCGCCTTCGGTGGTCAATGGCGCCTATACGGCAGCCTGGGCGGTAGACGTGGACCTTGACGGCGACCTGGACCTCGTGCTGGCGCGGTCGGCCGGCGAGCCCGTGGTGCTCCGGAACAACGGTGACGGTACCTGGAAGGCGATCAGCATGTTCCCCGGCGTGTCCGGAGTCCGGGCGCTCGCCTGGGTGGACCTGGACGGCGATGGGGACCCGGACGTGGTGATGATCGACGGGTCCGGCCGCCTAGTGCTATTCGATAACGAGCGCGCGGGCCATTACACCCGCCTCGCCGGCCCCGCCGGGTCCGACAGCGTGCTGGCGCTGTGTGTGGCGGATGCCGACGGAAACGGAACGCTCGATCTCGTGGTGCTTCAGGCGGACGGAGCGCTGAAGCGACTTAGCCGTAAACCGGACGGAAGCGGATGGGAAACGGCCGCGATCGGCCGGTGGGCGAGCCCGCCGAATGACGGAACCGCCCGCCTGCTTTCCGCCGACCTGGACAACAACGGCGCGGTGGACCTGATCGCCAGCGGGTCGAAGGGCAGTCAGGTCTGGCTGGGAGCCGGAGGAGGAACCTTCCAGCAGCTTCCTTCGGCGGAGGCCGCGCGCGTGCTTTCCATCGAGGATATGAACGGCGATGGGCGACCGGACCTGATGGGGACAGGCGCCGATGGGCAGGCGGTGCGCCTGGTGAACCAGGGCCGGACGAACTATCAATGGGTGGAGGTTCGACCCCAGGCGCAGGCGATCCAGAAGGGCGACCAGCGCAACAACTCATTCGGCATCGGCGGCGAGATGCAGCTCCGCTCCGGGCTGCTCGTCCAGACGCAGCCGATCCCCGGGCCCATCGTCCACTTCGGCCTCGGCTCCAATACCGGAGCGGATGTGGTGCGCATTGTCTGGCCAAAGGGCTCCGCGCAGGCCGAGTTCGGCTACCGGGCAGGTCAGGCGGTCGTCGCGGATCAGCGGCTCACCGGCTCCTGTCCCTGGCTCTTTGCGTTTGACGGCCGCCAGATCGCGTTTGTCGGCGACGTCCTCTTCAACTCGCCGCTGGGCCTCCGGATCAACGGACAGGATACGGCGGGAGTGGCGCAGACCCGCGATTGGGTGAAGATCCGGGGCGACCAGTTGCAGCCGCACGACGGCTACTACGATCTCCGGCTGACGGGAGAGCTCTGGGAGACGGACATTTTCGATTACGTGGCCCTGATGACCGTGGATCATCCGGCCGGCACCGAAGCCTACCTGGATGAGCGGTTCTCCATCCCACCGCCCGAGCTGCGGGTCCGCGTCACCGCACCGGCCCGGCCGTTTGCGCGAGCGACGGACGATCGCGGCACCGATGTATCCGCGGTGGTTCGCGACCGGGACGGCAGGTACCTGGACACGTTCGGGCTCGGGCAGTACCAGGGTGTCACGCGAGATCACTGGGTGGAGGTGGAGCTTCCCGCCGACGCACCCCAGACCGGTCCGCTCTATCTCCTGGCCAATGGATGGATTCACCCAACGGACAGCTCGATCAATGTGGCCATCAGCCAGGGGAGCCAGGCCCGGCCGGCACCGCTCAGCCTGGAGGTTCCGGACGCGCGGGGCGGGTGGCGGACGGTTCATCCGAATCTGGGCTTTCCGGCGGGCAAGAACAAGACGATCATCGTCGACCTGACGGGCCTCTTCCCCGCAAGCATCACCGGTCCGCGGCGAGTCCGGCTCCGGACCAACCTGGAGATCTACTGGGACCAGCTTTCCTGGACCACGCCGAAGCCGGAGGTCGCTCCGGTCCGGCGGGTGCTCCGGCCGGATGTTGCGGAACTGCGATATCGAGGATTCTCGTACGTACATCAGGCGAGCGCATCGTCTCCAGAAACTCCGGACTACGGCGAGATCCAGACGACCGGGCAGATGTGGCGGGACCTGATCGGCTACTACACGCGATTCGGCGACGTTCGCGAGCTGTTGGCGAAGGCCGACGACCGATACGTCCTATTGAACGCCGGTGACGAAATCGCGCTGCGGTTCCCGGAACAGGCGCCGCCACCGGCCGGCTGGGTGCGGGACTACGTGTTCATCAGTGACGGCTGGGACAAGGACGGTAACCTGAACACCGGCTTCTCGAAGACCTTGCTCCCGCTGCCCTCCCACGCTCATCCGGAGTACAACGCGCTGCCGACGCGCCTGGAAGAGGATCCGGTCTACCGCGCGCACCCGGACGACTGGAAGAACTACCATACCCGCTATGTCACCCCGGATCGCTTCCGCCGGGGTCTCTGGGGCCCCACCGCCCCGTAGCTGAACGCGGATCGAGGAACGTATGCCGAGCCGTCCCGTACAGGCAGCGCTGACCGGGCTCTTCGCGCTGCTCATAGCAGCGCCCGCTTTTCCGCGCCTCATTCAGCCGAAGCCCACCGCTCCGGTGAACCACGAGGCGGTCCTGAGCCGCTACGGCTTCTACCTGGAAGACGTGACGAACCGCTCCGGTATCCGTTTCGTCCACCAGGCCCCGACGCTGGACCCGCAGCTCAAGCACATCATGCCGCAGATCGGCTCCATGGGGGCGGCGGTCTCCGTGGTGGACTACGATCGCGATGGCTGGCCGGACCTGTACGTGACGAATAGCGGCGAGGGGAGCAAGAATCACCTCTACCACAATAACCACGACGGCACGTTTACGGACGTGGCGGAGCAGGTGGGCCTCGCGGATGTGTACCGGCCC
>CAYQDT010000310.1:4137-5401 GCA_964416225.1 uncultured bacterium | reverse complement strand
TACATCGCCGTCATTTTGCGGATGGCCCACTGCGGCATCGCGGAATTGCACGCCTGGCAGAAGTGGGTGGCGGCATATTCCGAGATCTGGATCGGCTTCCGCGCGGCGTAGCGGCGGTAGATCGGCTGGAGGAGATCCGTGGGGTCTTCGTTGGCGGCGGGGCGGTCGACGCGGCCGTCGTGGTGGTGGACGCTGTAGATATTCACCCCCACCCAGTCCACGGCATCATCGCCGGGATAGTAGTCCGGGATGTTGTCGTTCGGCATGCAGTAGGGCGTCCAGACGAGCGCGACATTGGGCGCCTCTTCTCGCATGACCCGCGCCACCAGGCGGAACTTCTCCCGGTAGAGCTGCGGATCGCCGTGGTAGGCGGTCCAGGTGCCGTTCATCTCGCTCGCGAAGCGGAGGAACATCGGCCCGCCGGACAGCCCCGCTGCCCGCGCCCACTCCCGAAGGTAGGTGCTATCCTGCACCTCCGCCAGTCCGTTATTCGGCTCGAAGGCGATATTCGGCGCCGCGCCGAGGCTCCGGACCTGCGCCACCCAGGCCTGCGGAAACGGCTGCCCGTAGCCCACGTACCGCAAATAGGAAGCATGGCCCTTGCCGATCGCCTGCTCCCACCGAAGCATGCTCGTGTTGACGTTCTCGTCGCGCATCACGAACGCGCCGATGTAGCAGCCGTTTTTCGGTTCCCACTTCGCCGGCCTGGGAGGGCCCGCCGGCGCCTCGGTGCCGCCGGCGCCCGCGTCTCGGGGTGCCGGAGCGGCCGGCGTGGTGAAGAGGCTGTCCGGGAGCCGCCCACCCACGTGCACCTCCGTGGTGACCAGCGCGCCGCTCGTCCGCTCCTCCGCTCCGTCCAGGAGCACGACGCTGCCCGGCTTCAGCGCGGAGGGCGTCAGGAAGAGCTCCGGGTCTTTCCGATCCAGCAAGAACGCCCCCTGGGCGAGGCGCACGGTCCACAGCAGCGGCGGCGAGAGCCGCTTCCGCTTGCCCGCCGGGGTGGTGCGATAGACCACCTCTACTTCCATGGAGCGGCGGTCCGCCGCCAGTGACCGGATCCGCCCCTCCACGCGAAGCTGTCCCGCGGCGGGCGGGGAGTCATCGTCATCGGCCTGGACGGGAGCGCCGGCGGTCAGGCCGAGCAGGAGGCAGAGCAGGGCGATACCGGTGGAGGCAGGCTTCATCACGGCTTGAGCTCGGGTGCGAACAGGCTCCGTGCTGGAGGTGCGGGCGCGGGAGTGGCGACCAGCGGGGCGCCCGCGGC
>CAYQDT010000310.1:0-4037 GCA_964416225.1 uncultured bacterium | reverse complement strand
CCCGCGGCCGCAGCCGGCTCCTCCCACCCGGAGGGCCGCGACCGGTTCAGCGGAAGCGGTGCGGGCGACGTGGTTCCGCGACCGCCCCCGGTCGAACCCGTCGGTGGAGGCCGTAACGGGCCCCCGGTGGCCGGCTCGGAGGGACTGTCACGGCATCATGTCGTAGTCATCGGCCTCATTCTCCCAGTCCAGGTGGGGAAGGAGCGCTTCGATCATGGTATCGATGCTCTGCGTCGTGTTGTCGGTAAACCAGCAGACGAACAGGCGCGAGCTGTAATCCGAATCGTTGGTCAGCGCCCCTCGCCGCGAGTGGAGCTTCGCCACGCAAAACCACTCGGGGAGCGGGGATCGGCCGTCGAAAACCACCGTCAGCGGATCCGCCGGGGAGAGCAGCGAGGCGGCCCGCTCCGCCGCGCCTTCCAGAATTCCGGGGGTGGCCCTTTCCGGGCTCCCCGCGAGTAGTCCGGCATAGGTTGGTGCGAGGACCAGCCTCTCCAGACTCACTTCCCGGCCATTCGCCAGACGATGGACTCCCATCTCGCCTCTTCCTCGGTCGCCCCAGCCCGGGTTGGGTCCCAGGTCCCAGCAGGTTCGCCCGCGCGCTCCGAAATGCCTCTCAACGGTCCCCTCCCCGCGGAGGGCGCACCGCAATTGTAAGGCGGCCACCTCCAGGACGCCTTGGGACGCGTAAGAAGACGAGCGCTCGGAAGCCGTCGGACCGCCCGCACACTGCTTGCCCGCCGCAGCGCTAAAGTGGTCCGCGGAACACGAGCGGAGAATCAAGCCTCGCCGAGCAGGGTGCGAATCCAGCCGGCCCGGACGCGGTCGTCGACCGACCGGCCGGCCGAGTCCCGGTCCGACGAGCGTGCCCCATGGTCGAGCAGGAGGCGGATGATCTCCGTCTGCTGCTCACGCGCGGCCGCCGAGCCGCTGCCGCCGCGGCCGGTCGACTGGACCGCGAGATGGAGAGCGGTTGAGCCGCTCCCGTTCATTCGCCGGGCATCCGCCCCGTGCGTCAGGAGCGTACGAACGGCGGCGGCGCAGCGGGTTCGCACCGCGCGGTGCAGGGGCGTCACCCCATTCTTGTTCTCCGCGTTCGGATCGGCTCCGGCCTCGATCAGGAGCACGAGGGCGGATGACTGGGCGACGGGATCCCAGCCGGCCGACCCCGGCACTCCGTCGGCAGCGTAGTGGATGGGCTCGGCGCCGAACCGGTTTCCGGCGCGAACGCCGGCGCCAATTGAGATCAGCTCCGCGGCGACCTCGAGCTGGTAGGCCGCCGCCGCGACGTGCAGTGGAGTATCGCCGGTGTAGATGGAGTGCGCGATCTCCGCGAGGAAGCATGCCTCTCCCGTAGCGCGAGCCGCTCCTTCCTCGATCCTCGACAGCGCGAGCGCGCGAGACTCCTCGAGTAGCCGCAGGGCCAGCCGCCGGTCGCGCGCGGCGATTGCCCGGAGCAGCGCCCAGAGGGCCCGCTGTTGCGAATCACGCTCCGGGGAGGCTGGGTCACGCATCCGGTTCACCTCGCTCCATCCGCTTGCGCACCAGCCCAGCCTTGCGGCGCCGCGGGTTCGGGAGCGGCGGAGGCTGCGTCGCTCGTTTCCGGACGGCATCCGTCGGCAGCCAGCGCAGCCGGGTTCGCATCGTGGGAGTGACGGCCCGGACGTGACCATCGACAAAGGCCACGTTCGGCGCGCCGCTGTGCCGCCCCCAGGCCACGGTCGCGTCAACTCCCGCGTAAGACCGAAGCGGCGCGTCCGCATCGAAGAGCGCGACGGTCTCGGTGGGGTCACTGATGTCGGCAATCGAGCAGCCGGACAGCTCCGCGTTCATTCCGTAGCTGGCTGCCGAAGCAGCCGCCGGGCAGCGGAATGGGTCCCGGCCGCTCCTGCCTGCCACCGCGTCTCCGAATGGGCTCGACACCCGCGGAGCGACCGCTTCCGACCACTGCCGAGCCGGGGGAAGGTGCTGATCGTAATCTTCCGCGTACATGGCGAGCGCCTCGGACAACTGCCGGAGGTGCTCCCGGCACTCGCCGCGGTGTGCCATGATCGCCGCGCACCCGACGTGCAGGAAGGCGACGCCGAGAACCCCGACGCTCGCCACCAGAAGGCCCACACCGGCCCCCCGCGCGAGGGTCAGGAGACGGCTCAAGCGGCTCCCGCCCCGGGCGCGCCCCCGGATCACGTCGAGCCGGTGGATGCCCCATCCCGTTGCTGCGGAAAGGATCAGCAAGAGCAGGAACCACCGGTGGCTCAGGTCGGCCAGAAAGAGCGCGGTCGGCTCACTCATCCGGACACCGTCACCTCCTGTCGCGCCGCATGGACCGACGATGGATGGTTACGAGCAAACAGCCTGTCAGGAGCCCGCTCAACGCTCCGCAGAGAGCTGCCGCCAGTACGGCCCACCAGTCGGTACCCGGGGCGTGCGGCGGAGGGAGGTGACCCCGGATGGGCTTGAACAACAGCAGTTGGATCGCGATGGCGATGGGAAACCCGGCCGCTATCCACTCTCCGAACCGGATGGCGTGCCGCCTGCGAGGACCCATGGCGCCTCCTGTTCCCCGGGTGCCCGGCCGTTTCCATTCGGGTTGATGTTACCTGCTGTATACTGTACGGTACATAACTGAATTCTACCGTTTACACGTCTGCCCGTCCGGTCACCGGCCGAGCCGCATGCCTGCGCCTCAATCCGGTTCCATGCGCTGAGGAATGCCGCGTTCTCCGGACGCTGCACAGCCTACAGCGGGGGACGTCGGCCACCGGTACGCTCTCCGCTCTAGCCGCGAATCCGCGCTCATTCCCGATCGTCCGTCCCCTCCGCGCCGCCGGCGGCGCGCCATCCTTCCAACCGCTCCCGCACCGTCGCCTCGTAGCCGTTGGCGGTCGGCTCGTAATAGGGGCCGCTGGTGGCGCCTTCCGGGACGTACCGCTGCGGGACGTAGTTCCCAGGGTGGTCATGCGGGTACTGGTAGCCACGCCCGTGTCCCAGCTTCGCCGCGCCCTTGTAGTGGGTGTCTCGCAGGTGGAGCGGGACCGGCCCATGCGGGCGGCTGCGCAGGTCCGCCTGGACCCGGCCGATCGCGTCTACAACGGCGTTGCTTTTCGGCGCGGTGGCGATGTAGATGGCCGCCTGCGTCATCGGGATCTGCGCTTCGGGCAGCCCGACCAGCTCCAGCGCCTGGGCCGCGGCCGTGGCGATCACCAGCGCGTTCGGATCGGCGAGGCCGACGTCTTCCGCGGCGTGGATTACCATCCGCCGGCAGAGGAACCGGGGATCTTCCCCGGCCGCCAGCATCCGGTGCAGCCAGTACACCGCCGCGTCCGGGTCGGAGCCGCGCATGCTCTTGATGAAGGCGGAGATGATGTCGTAGTGCTGGTCGCCGTCCTTGTCATACGCCAGTGCCCGACGCTGCACCGCCTCCTCGGCCAGGGGCAGGGTCACCGTCCGGCGCCCCTCCGCATCCGGAGGCGCGGCCAGAACCGCCACCTCCAGCGCGTTCAGGAGCGCGCGGGCGTCGCCGTTGGCGGCCAGGAGCAGGTGGGCCTCGGCGTCCGGCTGCACCGCGGCGCGGTATCCGCCCATCCCGCGCTCCGCGTCGGTGAGTGCGCGGCGCAGGAGCGCCGAGAGGTCCTCGTCCTGGAGCGGCTCGAAGCGGAAGATCCGCGCCCGGGAGAGCAGCGGCGTGTTCACCTCGAAGTAGGGGTTCTCAGTGGTGGCGCCGATCAGGATGATCGTCCCGTCTTCCACGTGCGGCAGGAACGCATCCTGCTGCGCCTTGTTGAAGCGGTGAATCTCGTCCACGAAGAGGACGGTTCGCCGCCCGGTGAGCCGGCGCTGGTCCCGCGCCGCCTGGATCGCCCGGCGCACTTCCGCCACTCCGGAGAGAACGGCGCTAAAGGTCTCGAAATGCGCCCGCGTGTGGCGGGCGATCAGCATGGCCAGGGTGCTCTTGCCGCAGCCGGGCGGACCCCAGAAGATGGCGGAGGGGAGCTGGTCCTGCTCGATCGCCCGCCGAAGCAGCGTCCCCGGCCCCA
>CAYQDT010000309.1:0-5402 GCA_964416225.1 uncultured bacterium | reverse complement strand
CGCTTCCCGCAGCGCGGCGTGCTCGCCGGGCTCGAACTCGCGCCCATCCCGGCGACGGACCAGCAGGAGCTCGAAGCCCAGCGCGTCCTGGAGATCGGCCAGGTCGACCTGCTGCAGCTCGTCGACGAGCAGCTGCGTGCGCCGGTAGCGCCCCAGCTCGAAGAGCAGCAGGTAGCGGCCCTCGCTCTGGGCGGGGTCGTAGGTCTTCAGCCGGAGGAACCGGGCGGCGGCGTCGCTGCGGTCCATCTCGTAGAAGGCGAGGACCAGTGCCGTGAGCTGGATCGTATCCCGAACCAGCTCGCGGGCGCGCCATTTCTGGATCGGGTCGCGCTCGTTCGTGAAGCTCACGCAGCCGCGCTCCCAGCCGTCCACGGCCAGCCGGTAGTTGTCCGCGGCCGCCGCCGCGCGAAAGCCGCGGGCCCATCGGTTGAAATCCGCATTCGCCATCTTTGGTCTCGCCGGTCCCGGCAGCGCCGGGCGAGCGGCCGGCCCGGCGGAGATCGTTCCGGGGCTGGTGCGCGACGAAGCCGCTGCTTCCCTGCCCCGGGAGCCGGTTCGCTGGCCTTCGCCCGCCCTCCTCGCTCCTTTCCGGGGCGCCCGCGCCGCCCCGGCCCGGAGACGGGCGGAATTTCAACGAGGGAGTGCCGCGGTCTCCCGCCGAAGCTATCAGCGATCCGTGCCGCTCGGGCCGCGGATCACTTCCAGGAGGACCCCGCATGCAACGGCTGTTCATCCTCACTCTCGCCCTGCTGGCCGGCGCCGGTGCCGCCGGCGGTGCGGCGCAGCCGGGCTCCGGCACGGAGCTGCAGCCCCTGGCGGCGCAGGCCCGGCGGGTGGTGGAGACTCTCGATTACCTCGGAGCGCCGCTCGCCTCCGGGGAGCGCGCGGCGGTGCTCCGCGCGGCCGGCGGCGCCGATCCCGCGAAAGACGCGCAGGCAATCCGGCGGGTCCTCGATCGTCACTGCCTCTTCTTCGTGGAGATCAACCCGGAGAGCCGCGTCAAGGTGGCCGCGGGTCCGGCCCGCCCGGAGCTCGTCGAGGGGGGCTGGCGCACGTTCCTGGTCCGGGTGACCAACGAGGCGGGAGTGACGGGCGCTCTGCAGGTGGCGAGCCCGAACGGGGGGAAGCTGGCCGGCTCGACGAAGGAGCAGCTTTCGGACCGCTGGCTCGACCTCCTTCCCTACACGGCGCAGCCGATGTCGCCCCGCCTCTCCGGGCTGGGCACCGAGTACCGGGTCCTCTCCCTCTACAGCCGCGACGCGGGGAAGCGGGAGGCGCGCGTCTCCTTCAACGTCGGGCAGGGGACCCAGGACCTCGGGTTCCGCAATGACGTCGACCTCCTCTTCACCGCGCGGCCCGCGGTGAGCGTGGTCCTCCGGATCCGGGACGAGCACGGCCGGCCCACCACCGCGGGGCTGGTGATCCGGGACGCCGCCGGGCGGGTCTACCCGTCCCAGGCCAAGCGGCTGGCGCCGGACTTCGCGTTTCACCCGCAGATCTACCGGAAGGACGGGGAGCAGGTGAAGCTGCCCCCGGGCGTCTATACCGTGGAGGTGACGCGCGGACCGGAGTACCTGCCCCTGCGCCGCACCGTGACCGTGCCGGCCGGAAAGAGCCACGTGGAGAGCTTCCAGCTCGCCCGCTGGGTCGATCCCTCGCTATCCGGCTGGTGGTCCGGCGACCACCACATCCACGCCGCCGGCTGCGCCCACTACACCCAGCCCACGGAAGGCGTGCAGGCCGTCGATATGATGCGCCACTGCCTGGGAGAGGACCTGAAGGTGGGCTGCAACCTCACCTGGGGCCCCTGTTTCGATTACCAGAAGCAGTTCTTCACCGGAAAGGTGGACCGGGTTTCGCAGTACCCGTACCTCCTCCGGTACGACGTGGAGGTCTCCGGCTTCGGGTCCCACCAGTCCGGCCACCTCTGCCTGCTGCGCCTGCGGGAGGAGATCTATCCCGGCGGGACCTCCAAGGACCACTGGCCGACCCTCTGCCTGAACACGCTCCGGTGGGCAAAGGCGCAGGGCTCCGTCTGCGGTCCCGCCCACTCCGGCTGGGGCCTCGCCGTCCCCACCAGCGACCTGCCGAATTACCTCGTGCCTCCGTATGACGGGATCGGCGCGAATGAGTACGTGGTGGACGTCACCCACGAGCTGCCCGGACCGGACGGGAAGCTCCTGCCGGCGGTCGATTTCATGTCGACGGAGGACACCCCTTACGTCTGGGAGCTGAACTCCTGGTACCACACCCTCAACTGCGGCTACCGGACGCGGATCAGCGGCGAGACCGATTTTCCCTGCATCTACGGCGAGCGGGTGGGCCTGGGCCGCTCGTACGTGAAGCTGGACGGCAAGCTGGACTTCGACGCGTGGTGCGAGGCGATCCGGCAGGGGCGCAGCTACGTTTCGGACGGCCGCAGCCACCTGATGAACTTCCAGGTCAACGACGTGGCGGTCGGCGAGCACGCGAGCGAGCTGCGGCTGGCGCGGCCGGGGAGGGTCCACGTGACCGCGACGGCGGCCGCGCGGCTGGATGAAGCGCCGGACCCGGCCCTCCGGGCGCTCCCGTACGACCAGAAGCCGTACTGGCACCTGGAGCGCGCCCGCATCGGGAACAGCCGCGAGGTGCCGGTCGAGGTGGTTGTCAACGGCTACCCCGTGGCGCGCAAGACCCTCCTCGCCGACGGTCAGATTCGGGACCTGGCGTTCGACGTTCCGGTGGAGCGCAGCAGTTGGGTCGCGCTGCGGATCCTGCCCTCCTCGCACACCAACCCGGTCTTCGTGACGGTGGGAGACCGCCCCATCCGCGCCAGCCGGCGGAGCGCGCAGTGGTGCCTGCAGGGCGTGGACCAGTGCTGGAAGCAGAAGCAGCGGTTCATCCGCCCGGCGGAGATGGACCAGGCCCGCGAGGCGTACGACCACGCCCGCCAGGCGTACCGCCGGATCATGGCGGAGTGCGAGGTCGAGTGAGCGCCGGCGGGCCGGCCTGCCGCGCCGGGGTGATGCCGGGAAGGGATCCGCTTTCGCTCCGGGTCAGGCGGCGCCGCCCCACGCGTCAAAGAGGATCTTGCTCACCTGAGCAATGAAGCGGCTGCCGGGATCGTCGCTCCCCGCCTCCGTTTTGGCGAAGCCGCGGGTGCAGACGCAAATCGCCCATTCGGCGCGCGGCGTGTGGATCAGGCCCGCTTCGCAGCGGACACCGGAGAGGCCGCCCGTCTTGCTGGCGATCCAGAAGTCCGGCCCCTCCCCGAACTCCGCGGCGTACGGGTCGAAGGGGAGCAGCCGGCGCAGCGTGAAGGGCATGTACTTCTGGATGCGCATGATCCCGAGCATCTGCTCGACCTGCGGCCCCGGGAGCAGCTCCCCCCGGCGGAGCGCCGTGAGGAAGAGGCGGAAGTCGCGCGGCGTGGAGACGGCCAGGTTGTCCGGCGACCGCGCGATCCGGTCGAAGTCGATGCTGCCCCGCAGCTCGGTGGCCGTCATGCCCGCTTCGCGGCAGGCCTGGTTGATGGCTTCCGTCCCCAGGCGATCCAGCAGCATGTTGGTGGCCGTGTTGTCGCTGATCGCCATCATCAGCACGGCGAGGTCGCGGAGCGTGGGGCGCAGTCCCTCGTCCAGGTCGAGCAGCAGGCCGGAGCCGAGGGTCCGGTCCGCCGCGCGTAGCGGAATCCGCTCCCGCCAACGTGCCTGTCCGCGCGCGCACTGCCGCGCCAGCTCGAACAGGATCATGATCTTGATCATGCTGGCCGTCGGGAAGGTGGCGGCTTCGTTCAGCGCCACCACCTCTCCCGTAGCGAGATGCTGCGCGGCGATCCCGGCGGCACCGGCAAACCCGGCGGTGAGCGCTTCGACCTGTTCGCGGAGTGGGGCGGGCATGGGGCAGCGGTGGGCAGAGCGCCGGTGGAGGCGGGGAGGGGTGCGGGCGGATCCGCGCCTCGGCGCCTCCTGTCCCGCATCCGCACGTTCGCTTTCCGCTCGCCGGCTCCTCCGCCCCTGCTCGCCCGCGCCCGGTCTTCGGCCCTACCGGTTCGCCGCGATGCTGGTGAGCGCCCGGACCGGCGCTCCCGCCGCCTGCCGGACCCCTCGCGGCAGGCCGGAATAGATCAGCGGCAGCATCAGCACCAGCAGCAGCACCACGCTCACCCGGGAGAGGAGCGGCAGGTGCGCCGCATGCTTCGAGCGCTGGACGAGCCAGATCCCCAGGGTGAGGAGCATCACCCAGCACGGAAAGAGCCACACCGCGGCCGTCGACAGGGGATGCCCGGGGGCGTCCGAGCCCATCATTCCGAGGAGCAGCAGCGCCGTGATTCCGGCAATGACGAGCGTCCCCCAGAAGTTCAGCGGCGCGAGGCGCTCATGAAGGCGTGCTTCCTCCTGCATCCGGCGGTAGCGGAGCAGGTCCAGCCGGCTGGGCTGGAAGAGATCGTCGCAGAAAGCGCAGCGCAGGCTCTCCATGGGGCCGCGCAGCTCCGCGTAGGTTCCGCAGTGCGGGCAGTGGATGTACATGGGTTCCTCTCCCTGATTCCCTGAACCGTTCCTTGTTTCCGGGCCGTTCTCGACCCCACGCGGTACTACCCGCCCGGCGCTGAAATAATGGGGGCTGCGCGCCATTTTTCCGGCGCCGGGGATTGAGTCTTTTGGTGCACCGCCCGGCACCTCCGGGACCCGTGCCCCCGCCGCGGAAACGGGGCCGAGCCGGGCCCGTATGAAATGGCGCGGCGGGGGTATATAAAGGGACGGGCCGGCACGGTGCGACCGGCCGGACGGCGCTCTCACCTTCCGCGTTTCAGTCATCGAAGCGGATTACCGCTGGGGAGCCCTGGAGAACGCGGGAAGGGTGTGGATGAACGGAACCCATCTGGGATGGCTGGCCATGCTCGCCGGCGCGGCGGGAGCGGGCTCCAGTGTGGGGACGCCGCCGGCGTCCGTGCGGATGCCCCCGGTGACGCTCGTCTTCCGGGCCACCCGTGCCTACCCCGTCACCAGCATCGTCCGCACCAATCACGCGGGATGGACCGAAGGACGCGCCTACGTCACCACTCCGGGCGAGGTGCGCCTGGCGTGGCATATCAATAAGGGCGGCGAAGCGGTGCTCCTCGGCCGGGAGGCCTGGGACCCGGGCGCCTCCCTCCGGGAGCTGGGTCACTGGGGCCGCGGCACCGACCTGCCCCGGAAGGGCGAGCAGACCCTCTCGGTCGCCACCCCCACGTTCCTGGTGCTGCGCGTCCGGGCCCCGAAGTTCCCTCGCAGCGGCATTGCCAGCCTGCAGGCGGACTTCGAGCGGCACACGGTGGCGGCACTGCGCGGAGCAAGCGGCGCGGCCCGGCGGCCGGTGATCGTCGCGGAGGGGTACGACCCGTTCAACAACGCCGATCCGAACGATTCCGGGTTAGGGGAAGA
>CAYQDT010000308.1:0-5404 GCA_964416225.1 uncultured bacterium | reverse complement strand
TGAAACCCTGGTAGCTCTGGACTGTAATCGTGAAATCGTACTTTTCGGTCTCGGCCGGAGCGGCGCCCGGGAGCGGGAACACGACGTCCTGCGTCATTCCGGGCGCGATCTTGAATTCCCGGGTGGTGATGTCCTGGAGGAAGCGGTCCGGGTTGGCGGCCAGCACGCGCCCGGACAGGGTCCGCGTCCGGAACGGGTTCGTCACGCGCACGGTCACCTGCCCCTTGCCGGGGACCACGTCCACTCCCGGTGAGGTAATGTGGACCATGAGCGTTGCCTTGCCGCCCTTCTCCAGCTGCGCGCTCACCGGCACGTCGCCGGACGCATCCGCGGCCGCGCTGATCCAGGGGAAGGTCTTGACGCCCCAGGCCGGCACCTGGTCTTTCCAGCGCGGGTCCGGCTTCACCGTCACGCCCTTCCCCGGCTCATAGCTCAGCTTTCCGGTGGCGCTCTTGCCCGTCGGGCTGGGGACGGCGAGCTCGACCCGGTAGGTCTCGCCGGGAGCCAGGTCGAGCTCCTTCGGGTTCCAGGCCATGGCGGCCGCGGGGCGGGCAGCTTTCGCAGGTTTTGCCGCGGGCGCGGTCTTCTTTTCCGCTCTGGAGGGGGCTGCGCACGCGGCGCTGACGGCGCCCAGCAGGGCGCCCGGAAGGAGCAGTGAAACGACGCTTCGGTCCATGGAGTTCTCCGGAAGGTACGCGCGCTGGCGCCAATGCCAGGGGCGGGTGCGGATCGCCAGGCTGCCTGATTGTACCCGCACTGCGCGTGCCCGGAATGTTGGAAAACGGTGAGGCGCGGCTTCGCCACCGGCGCCCGGCGGAGCTTGCTGCGCGCGGCGGAGCCTGCGGCGCCGGAGTGCGTGTTAACGTGGTGTTAATCTCGAGATGAGACTCTTTCCTCAGTTCTTCCATCCCGCCTTCGCGGGCTCGTCAACCGAGGTGATCCATGATCCTGGCACGCTCTCTCCGACCCGGGACCCGCGACCCGAGATTCGCCACCAACAGGGGTTTCACCCTGATCGAGCTGCTCGTGGTGATCGCGATCATCGCCATACTGGCGGCGATTCTCTTCCCGGTGTTCGCGCAGGCGCGCGACGCGGCCCGGAAGGCGACCTGCCAGAGTAACATGAAGCAGTTCGGCGCCGCCTTCGCGATGTATGCCGGCGACTACGACGGGTACCTCCCGAACCCGGGCGGACGGAGCATCGTGGGGATTCCCAACGGCAGCGCGTGGTACAGCGCGCAGTGGAAGAACGGGCAGGTAACCGACAGCGGCCAGGGGATCTATCCGTACCTGAAGCACCGCGGAAACGGCAGCAACAACCTCTGGTCCTGCCCGAATGCGCTGTCGGGGGCTTCCGGCTACAACGTCGGCCAGAACTACATCATGAACGACTACGCCCGGATGTGGCACCCCGGACAGTCCGTCACCGCGGCGGGAAATCTCCCCGCGGGTTCCCCGGTCGCCTACTACCTCGGCATCAATCAAGATTTCGCGGTCCAGCCCGCATCGTTCATCATGCTGTACGAAGGGGTGCAGTTCAATAACGGGGGCATCAACCGCAACGGCTCGATCTACTTCAACTCCGGGTCCGCAAACGGCCGCTACGGGTCGGGCGGGCTGCCGGTCGGGGTGCCGGAAGAGTACCACGCTCGTATGAGCACCTTTCTCTTCGCGGACGGGCATGTGAAAACGATGAACGCGACGCGGACCTGGCCGGCCTCCGAGAATGCAAATATCGACAAATACAGCCCCGGCTACCGGAGCGCGCAGCCCGGCGCGCCGCGAAGCGGCGGCGGGGAGCTGAACATGTGGTGCCCCGGCCTCTACCCGACCTGCCCGTAGCCGGCACCGCCGCGAGGCAGGGGCCCGGGCACGCCGGCGCCCTCCCTTCCCGTCGAGCGGCCGGGAGTGCGGTCTCAGGAACTCACGCATGAAACGCATCCTTCTCCTCGGCGGGGCCGCCCTGGCGCTCTACGCGGCGCATCCCGCGGACGCGTGGTGGACGAACGGCCACTCGATCATTGCGGAAGCGGCGGTCAGGGCGCTGCCGGCCGACGTGCCCGGATTCATCCGGAAGGGCGCGGCCCAGGTTGCCCACTGCGCGCAGGATCCGGACGTCTCCAAGAACTCCGCCACGCCGATCAATACGAACCGCGAGGAGCCGGAGCACTTCATCGACTGGGAACGGCTCGGCGGGAGGGCCCTGCCTCCGAACCGGTATGACTTCATCCGGGAGTGCTACGACGCGCACCAGGATCCCCGCAAGGTCGGCCTCCTCCCCTACGCGACCGCGGAATGGACGGAGCGGCTGGCGGTCGCCTTTGCGGAGTACCGCCGGTGGCCGGACAACCCGTACATCCCGTCCAAGTGCCTCGTCTACGCCGGCATCCTCTCCCATTACACCGGGGACCTGTGCCAGCCGCTGCACTGTACCGTCCACTATGACGGCCGCGTTGGACCGGACGGCAGCTCCGCGCACACCGGCATCCACGCGGCGGTCGACTCACTGGTGGAAAAGCTCGGCTTCCGGCCGGATGAGCTGGCGCGGGGGCAGAAGGTTGAACCCGTCGAGGCGCTCCTGCCTGCTATCCGGCGTGAGATCGAACAGAGCCGCTCCCAGATCGACCGCACGTACGCTCTGGACGCGGCGCTGCCCCGGCGCGGGGCGTGGTCGCCCACTCCGGAGGTGACGCGCTTCGGCACGGAGCGTGCCCGGGAGGCGACCCGTTTCTCTGCGGCGATGCTGCTGACCGCCTGGCGGAAATCGGCGTCGATCACTATCCCCGGCTTTATCCAGCGGGAGGCAGGCCCCAACACGGCACGGTAGCCGCCGGTGGAGGCACCGTGGCGGGGTGCCCGGCCGCCGGCTCCCGCGGGGGATACGATTTCCAGACGGCGGGAGCCCGGAATCGCCCGGTCCCGTTCCGATCAGTTTTGGGAACGACCCCAGCATGAACTCACCGTCCAATGACCCGGCAGAGCGCTTCCGACGTCTCCTGCCGTGGATCCGCTCCCTGTTCCCTCAGCTCGGCACCATGAAGAACGGAGCCCGGCGCGTCTACCTGGACAACGCCGCCGGGACCCTGCTGCCGGAATCGGTCGCCGAAGCGATGGCGGATGCGGCGCTCTGGACCAACCCGCAGCCGGACCGGGCGTGGCCGAATTCCCCCGAGACCAAGCGGATGCACCGCGCCGTTCGCGGCGCCCTCCGCGACTTTCTCAGTGCGCCCGATGGGGACCCGATCTTCCTTTCCGAATCCACCACGGCCTCTTTCTACAAGCTTCGCGAGGCCCTCGAGCCGGCCTGGAGAGACCGCGCCAATCTCGTGGTCACGGACTTTGACCACTTCGCCAATATCAGCCCCTGGGAGTGGCGGGCTCGTTGGGAGGTGCGCCGCGCCCGGATGCGGCGAGACGGCGGTCTCGACCTGGAGCACTTCGCCTCGCAGCTGGACGAGGAGACCGCGCTGGTCGCGATCACCCTGGCGGGAAATGGAGTGGGCACGATCATCCCGGTGCGGGACGCAGTAGCCCTGGTACGGGAGCGAGCGCCGCGTGCCCGGGTGGTGGCGGATGCCGTCCACGCGGCGCCGCACCTCCCCATCGATGTCGCTTCTCTGGGGGTGGATGCGCTCGGATTCTCGATGTACAAGCTGTTCGGACCGTTTTGCGGGGTGCTCTGGATGCGCGCGGAGCTCCTCGAAGGGCTGTCTCCCTATCGGGTCGAGCCCCACGTGGACCCGGAGACGTTGCTGGAATGGGGCACGCTGAACAACGTCACCGCAGCCGGAGCAGGGGCCGCGCTGGAGTATCTCCGCGGCCTCGGAACCCGGCTGGAAGGGGGCTACGTCGGCCAGCTCACGGAGTACGCCCGGGAGCGCCGGCTCTATAAGATCGCTCTCTCCGCGATCCGCTCGCATGAGAGCGCTCTCTCGGAGCGGCTGCTTCGGCGCCTCGGGGAGCTCGCCGGGGTGGAGCTGCTGGGGATTCGGGAGCCGGAGCGGATCCGGGAGCGCGTCCCGACCTTTGCGTTTACCGTCGCCGGGGTCGCGGATCAGGAGCTCGAAGCGCGCCTCTGGGACGCGAACCACCTGCAGGTGGCGGCGGGCAGCCACTATTCGGGTGCGGTTCTCCGCGGCTTCGAGCGTGCCGGGATCGCGAGGGCCAGCTTCGCCCATTACAACGATCTGGGGGACGTGGAAGCGCTGATTGCCGGCCTGGAGCGCGCCGTATGAGCGAGCCGCTGCGGGACGTCCGCGGCGGAAGCTCCACCGGAGGTTCGGTGTTTAGCGGCCGCCGGTCCGGTGCACCATAGGGGTAGGACGAAGTACCGACAAACGTGGCGGAGGGTCTTCCCGGCGTTGACTCCGGCGGTAGCGGAGCCTAGAATCAGCCGGTACGACCCGCACCCCACGGCCGAGCATCCTCCCCCGAGTCGTTCTCCTCTCCCGCAGCCAAAGAGCGCGGAGGCGCGCGTGGAATTGGAGTGTCAGCAGTATGAGCAGAGCGACGCAGCGAAAGCGATCCGCGGATTCAGGCAGGCTCTGGGCCCCACTCGTCACGGTGGTGGGCGGGGCGACGGTTCTGACCATGTGCAATGCGCGGGCTCCCCGGCCCGCCTACGCGGACCCGCTCCTGCAGCCCCAGCCGGCGCTGCTTTCTTCCCGCACCTTCGTTGGGCCGCTGCTTCCGCGGGAGCCCATGGGGCCCTTCCTTCCCACGGCCACCGTGGTGATTCCCCGCGCGGAGCTCACCCGGATGGCGCTCGCCGGACCGGCAGCCGCGCCGACGTCCACGGCCGGCGGATCCGGCGCCCGACGGCTGGCGGGACCGATAGGGCCGCTCGGGCCGATCACCGGCCCGCTGAGCAGCAGCGTGAACCTGTCCGGACCCATCACCGGGCCGCAGTGGAACGGCAAGCCGCTGCCCCGGGTGACCGCCCCCTTGCTGCTGCAGAGCGGCGCGCGAACGGCGACTGCGCGGACGGCGGCTCCGGCGGCGCACGCCTCAGATATCAGCTCGGAGCTTCCCGATGAGCGAAAGGTCCGCCTCTCGGAACTCGTGAACCCACAGCAGCTCCAGCCGCGCGCGGCGGAGGCCGCCAGGGGCAGCGAGGTCACCCCGGACAGGCCCCTTTCGGTTCGCCTCTCGGTCAGCGTGCCGCCCGCCGGCTGCACCGTCGGTGAGACGGTAGCGGTGCGGATGGCGGCGAGCGCGGACTGCTACACCGCACTCATCCGCGTGGATACCGCCGGGCGCGGGACGGTGGTGTTCCGGTCGCCCGCGCCCTCCCGCAGCTTTGCCTGTGCCGTGCGGAGCGGCCCCGGAGCGGGCGCCGAGTACCTCGTGGCGATCGCCTCCGTCCACCCGCTGAACGGCGCCGAAGTCACGGCGGCCCTGCGAG
>CAYQDT010000307.1:0-5412 GCA_964416225.1 uncultured bacterium | reverse complement strand
GGCATGAGGGAACTGGAGCGGTACGCCGGGCAACTGGCGACCGCGGCCCGGGTGGGTTCTCGCCGCCGGGCCGAGGTGAAAGCGGAGCTGCTCGCCCACCTGCTGGCGATCTACGACGAGGAGCTGGCTCGCGCCGGCGACCCATGGGAAGCAGTGTCGGAGACGAAGCGGCGTTTTGGCGATCCGGACACGCTGATGCGGGAGCTGCGGTCGGCAGGATCGTTTCAGGAGTGGTGGGCGTGTTTCTTCGAAGCGTGGGAGGGCGTCATGGGACGATGGCTCTGGCTGGTGGGAGCAACGGGCGTGCTGGTGGGGATGGGCTTCGTCATGCCCGCCGTCGCCTATCTGCGGCGGCTTGCACTGCTTTCGAGCGGTAACCCGGGGAACGTTCAGCTCAGCGTCAGCCTGCTGACCCTCGGCCTGGCACTGGCCCTGGGCGGAGCAGCCGCACTGCTCTACGGCGCGGTGCGGCTGCTCCGCTCGCGCCGGGCATAGCGGCCGGGCGTTCCGGCGCCTTGCCGGCCCGGGTTTTTTCACCACGGAGCCACGAGGACCGGAAGTTCACCACGGAGCCGCGGAGACCCCGAGAGGAGAGAGGGAGAAGCGGCGTGAGGGCGCGGGTCCTCGCCGGCCTGGCCCGCTTTCGCCATGCAGCATCGGGGCCGGGAGCGGGGCGGCAGCCTTCCCCACCAGTTTCTCAAATGGCGCGGATCGGTCCCCGGTGCACCCAGTCGGAAAGCTCCGCCCCGACCAGCTCCCGGACGCGCGTCTCGTAGCGCCGCAGATCCGCCGCGTCCAGGAGGTCACGCCACTCGCCGTGGCGGCCGCGGTGGAAGAACCGGCTGCCATCCAGCCAAACCGGCTCCGTCATGTTCGGCCCGGTCTCGCGGTGCCGGCGCTTCATCTCCTCAAACGTTGCGGCCCGCACGAGCGCCGGCCACTGCTCTTCCGAGACCTGGATCGACAGCCGGGCGGCGAGCCGGCGCATCTGCCCGTCCAGGTCCTCCTTGAGATCGCCGTAGTGGAGGAGGATCACGTTGGGCTCGTGCCGCGCCTCGAAGAAGGTGGAGAGGTGGTGCAGCGTCGCGGCGAGACCCGCAAGCTCGGTGTCCGGAGCGTCAACCCACTGCCAGAACCGCTCCCGCGGGGAGGGCGGCGGCGGGCCCGGCAGCCCGTGCTCCGCTAGGTCCTCGAGACCGACGGCCGACTGACGGAGCGCCAGCATCGCCTCGAAGTTGATGTTCGCGAGGTGATTGTCCCAGGACAGGGCGATGTCGCGCGGGTCCCGGGCGACCGCGATGTAGGTCACTCGCTCGTCGAAGGGAAGTCCGTCCAGCGGCGTGTGGGTCTTGATGAAGCGCCGGTGCTCCTGGGCCTCCAGGTCCGCCAACACCGCGTCGGCCGGGCGAAGGAGCTGATCGAGCCAGGGAGACAACCGGTCGAGCGGCTTCGGCAGCTCCGGAGTCTGGAAGATCAGCAGGGCGCAGATCATCTGGGTCCAGGTCGTGCCGCACTTCGGGGGGGTGGAGATGAGGAGATCTCCCTCGCGGAACGAGAACCCCTCCCAGCGCGCGCTGTCCGCGATGAACGAGTGGTAGCGCCTGAGCGTCCGCATGACCGTCCCTTTCGCCGGCCTCAGCCGGGTCACTGGTCTCGTGCGGCGTCTTCTGCCGCGTTGACGCAGGGCACCGCGGCGCGGACGAGTGGAAGTCCGGGCTGCTCGATTTCGGGTACCTGCTCCTGGGCGGGCTGCGACGCGCGGGCAGCCCGCCGGGCGGCCGGACCGTCTGCCGGCTCTGGCCGAGGAGAGGGCTACTCCGGCCGGGCGGCGCCGGGTTGGGCGCTGGGAGCCGGCGCCCGGCTCCGCGCGAGCGTCTCGCGCAACGCGGCAAGTGACCGGTCGATCGCCTCGGCCTGCCGGGAAAGCTCCGCCGGATCGGTCTGCAGGTCTTCCAGTTTGGCCCGGATGGCACCCAGCTCCGCGATTAGATCTTGAGATCGCATCGGCGTCCGTGGAACGGCATGGTCCATGGACCGGGGCGGCCCGTGGACCGGGATGATACCCGGTTCCGGCATCATCCACGAAATTCCTCCCCGTTCGATCGCCGCATCCGGTGCCGCAGAGACGGTGAGCGCGCTCTCCCGCATCCGGTGCGGTACGTCCCACATGACGCTCAGGCGGGCCGCCGTCCGCCACTCCGCACGCTGCTGGCGGTCGGAACACGCCCTGACCGCTCCTCCCGCGTTTCAACACCGCTCCCAGTGCGCACATAATCACGGAGCCTCGATCAGCCGGAGCATTCTCCGGGCTCCGGCGCCCGCGCTCCCGGAGCAGACCCCCGCGCGCTGCCTCACCCCGTACCGATGCGAGACCTCGATCCCCTATTCCGGAAGCTGGCCGGCTCGCCGTTCCGGCGCCGCTTTCGCCTCGGGCGCGCCGAGCAGGCGTACCTTCGCGAAAAAAGCCTTCCCGTGGTGCTCAACCACGCCCGGGACCTGGTGGCCAAACGCCTCGCACCCGCCGAGCCCCTGAACGACGGGCGGCAGACGCCATTCCGGGGGCACCCGGTCTTCATCGCCCAGCACGCAACGGCGACCTGCTGCCGGGGCTGCCTGGAGAAGTGGCACGCGATCCCGCGCGGGCGGGAGCTCGGCCCGGAGGAGCAGGCGCACGTCCTCGCCGCAATCGAGCGCTGGCTGCGCGCTCAGGCCGAACCGCCGGGCACCGGCTGAGGACTCGCGGCCACTGCGCCTCCCGGCTGCGGCCAGCGGCGATCAGCGGCGATCAACGGAAGGAAAGCACCACGGCTTCGTTCCGGCGCCAGGTGAGCCGGAAGCGGTCGCCGCTGCCCAGATCGAGCCCGCGCCGCTCGTCCCGCACGGCGTGGAGCGTTCGCGCGGCCTTCAGCGTCACTTCCACGGCTCCGGTCTTCAGGCCGGCGGCATTTCCGCCGCCCAGCTCGGAGCCGGTCGTCTCCGGGTTGGAGCAGAGGAACAGCACCGTGCGGCCATCCGCCTTGCGGAAGTAGGTGATCTCGTACCCGAACTCCGCCTCGCCGGCGCCCTCGATCTCGATCCAGCGCCGGAGACCCGCCGCGGACAGGTGGCGCATGAAGACTTCCCGGTGCCGCGCGGCCTCCACGCCGGCATCGCGATAGGCGTTGTACCACTGCGGGGAGAGGTTCAGCAGGACCGCGGTGCCGCCGCCGTGCCGGCGCGCGCTCCCCACCGCCATCGCGCGCACCGCCCGGTGAAAGCCGCTGCGGTCCATCAGGCAGGTATTGCCGTTCGTCAGGAATTCCCGGTAGCTCTTCCAGCCGAAGTTCGCGTCCTGATCGACCTCGGACCAGAGCTTCCCGCCGAAGAGCCCCGCTGCGGTCATCCCGGGATCGTGACGCACGCCGAACAGCTCATCCAGCGCTCCGCCCCCCGCCCGCCCGCGGCCATGCTGATCCCACACGCCGGGAAGGTAGTCCGCGAGGACCGTGCCCCCGCGCCGGCAGAAGTCGGTGATGGCGCGCGCTTCCGCGTCGGAGAGACAGAGGCAGGCCGGCAGGATCAGCACGCGGTACTCGGGCGGGATGCCGTCCTGGATCACGTCCACGTAGCTCAGGAAGTTGTACTGGAGCCCCGAATCCCGCAGCATGTTCTCCCACGCCTTCCGCACCAGGTGGGACGCGCCGAGGCGGTGGTCGCCGTCCCGGTTGATCCAGGTCTTGCCGTGGGCCGCCGCGTCCAGCACCCAGCCGAGCTGGATGGAGGGATGGCTGTAGTAGAGGGCCACGCCGTCGTGCCGCCACTCGGCGTCCCGGAGCAGCGGACCGATCTTCTTTCCGGCCTCCCGGAGGTGCGGCGCGACCGTCTCGTGCCAGGAACGCGGCGTCTCACCGTCGAACCAGCCTTCCACCCAGCCGATGTGGCCCCGGTTGCCGTGCGCCAGGTAGTACCAGATCTGCCAGAGGTCATCTTCCGCGGACTGGTGGAAGTGACTGGTCACCGCGGGGAGGGCGTGGTGCGGGTTGAAGGAGCGGATGATCGCCTGCGAAGAGCCCAGGTTGTATGCCTCGATGAACTGGATCTTGCGCATCAGCCGGGCGTAATCGTAGCCGCCGAACGCATTGGGCGACTGGCCGCCCACCAATCCGCAGGGCGTATCGGGGTCCACCGAGTTCGCGTACTCCACCAACTCGCCGAGGAAGTTGCACCAGACGGAGTCATTGAAGCTCCACTGATCCAGCAGCGGGCTCGCGTCGAACTCCCGGACGGACCAGGAGCCCAGGTGCGGGCGGATCGCCTCGTACGTCACCCACCGCTCCCGGCGCGGCGCCTGGCCCGTGCCGTAGACTTCCTCCAGCCACGCCGGATAGGCGTGCGGATCATCGGTGGCGCACCACATGGTGGGGTGGACGAAGTGGCCCCAGGAGATCTCATCGTCCAGGGCGTAGGCAGCGCGCACCGGCGAGCCCTTCACCTGTTCAATGTTGGCGCGGATCAGCCCGCGGAGCTTCTCTCCCAGCGCCGCATTGATCGGGACGGTGCGGACGCCCGCGCCGTGGAGCTCGGCCAGGTGCGGCTTCTGCCGGTCGCCGTCCCAGAGGTGCAGGTAGCCCTTGCCGGCGGTATGGTCCATGTAGAACCGGAGCCCGAACCGGTTGATCCACTGCAGCTTGCCGGGCGGGGAGTCCGGAGAGCCGCCGTTCCCGTCCAGGAAAGCGCCGTTGTAGCCGTGGCTCACGCTCCAGTGCCCGGACGCCTCCGTGTAGCCGATGGTCCACTGGTAGGTCCACGGCATGTAGAGCCAGCCGGGATAGGCACGGTCGCACCACGACTTCTCCTGCTTCACCCGCCGGAAATCCCGAGAAGTGCGCACGTACCGCGCGTACGGGTCGACCTCGGCCGCCGGAACGCCGGCGGGGGGAGCACCGAGATGCGCGCCCCCGGCAACGGCGGCGCCGGACAGCCGCGCCAGGAATTCTCGCCGGCTCAGCCAGCGCGCCCGCCGATCTTCATTGCTCGCTCCGCTGCTCATCCATCGCCCTCGCCTGGCCGGCGCAACCGGCCGGGGGAGCTCCAACCACTTGCGCGAGCCATCCCAGGTCACCATTTGCGCTCCGCGACCGATCATCCTGCGCGGAGCGGCGGAACTCACCGGACGGGCGCCGCCGGTTTCTCACCGCCGAGTGAGCGAGGGCGCTGCGGACACCGGTGACGCAGGCTAGGGGACCCGCGGAACCTCTTTCCAGAGCCGCTCCCCATGCCCCGCCGGGGCACCGCGGGACATGAAAACGAGCGCTGCCGCCGCGGGAGCGCACATTACACCGGAGACACGGGACGCGAAGGAGCCGGAAGCGGCCCGCGGCCAGGCCATCCGCTCACCGGGTGAGGAAGCGCTCGTAGATGGCCCGAGAGGGC
>CAYQDT010000306.1:0-5453 GCA_964416225.1 uncultured bacterium | reverse complement strand
GGGCGCGGCGTCGCCGTGTATGACGCATCCGGCAGCCCGGCCGCAATCCTCGCCGCGGACGGAGTGCGGTACGCGGATGAATCGGAGCACCGCCCGCTCCCGGGGCCGGATGTCACGAGCGGGCTTCCCGGTGCACCGTTGGACGATCGAAGTGCCTTCGGAAGAGCCCTGCCGCGCCCATTCCGGCATCCGCAGGAGGCGCAGAACAGGGCGCCGGGGCGCCCTACCAATGGCTCGCGCCATTGATCGGGTCCGGCGCGCCGGTCGGCACAGGCGGGCGGTGCTCCGGGAAACCGGCCGGATGGGTACCCGGTCCGCCTCGCGGTTATCCCCAGCAGAGGCGCGGAGCATCGCCGCGCCGCACTTCAATGCTCTCCAGGATGCGCGGGTTCCACGGCGGCTGATCGACCGGCTCCCCGCACGCCATCTCGGGCACGTGGAAGACCGGCATTGGCTGCTCCCGCCGATAGCCCTGTGCCAGCCGGCGGACCCCGATCGGACGGACCCGCAGCACCTGCGGCGTCACCTCAATCTGCACGTAGTTGTAGAGCGAGCCGTTCTGTCCATCCGGCGCCGCCGGTCCGCGTCCTCCGACCACGCATTCCGTCGCGCCCGCGCCACAGAGCGAGCGGTACAGGTGACGATACTGGCGGAAGCGCTTCGGATCGAGAATGGAGCGCCAGAGCCACGGTTGGCCGCCGCCCCCCGTCACCACGAGGGCGGTGGTGGGAAGCGCGCTGGAGCGAAACCACTCGAAGGCATGCGAGTGGCCGGCGAGTATCAGGTGCACCCGATCCCGCAGCAGGGGGATCAGGTTGTCGCGCACACCTGCCACATCGGAATTCTCGCTGTGATTGCCGATGGTGGTGTACAGCGGCTGGTGCAGGTACAGGATACGCCACCCCTCGGGCCGATCCCGGATCGATTCTTCAAGAGCCTGCCTGAGCCAGGCAAGCTGTGAGGCGTCGTAATCGCCCGGCTCACGGCCCATTCGCCGGCGCTCACGAGCGAGATCCCGCTGGATATCCAGGGCCTCCGCCGAGAGCTTTTTGAGCCGGTCGCAGAGTTCCGCCGGCGGGCGGCCGGTCACCGTTTCCCGCCAGGTGCGCCGGGCAAGCGCCACCCGGGCTCGAGCGTGCAGGAGCCGAGAGCGTGCCGCGCCTTCCGCCAGCGGTCCCAGGCACCCCTCGACCTCCTCGAGCAGGTCGCATGACTCCCCCACCACATCGTCCAGGTGCTCCAGCGCCAGCTCGGCGCCGGCCTGGTCCCGCGTGCCGCCCAGCGTCCGAGCCGCCGCATCGCACCGCGCCCGGAGCTGTGCCGCCGCCCCCGAGACCTCCGCGCAAGCCGCGGCCTCGGAGGCGGCAGCAGTGATCGCCCCCTCCAGCTCGTGGATCGCGGCCCCGAGCTCTGCCGAGAGCGCTCGCGCCGTCTCCAGCGCCGATCCGGTCCGGGCTGCGTCCCGCCGGCGTGCCGCGAGCCAGGTCTCGACGGCCTGCTCGTCGCGACTGATCTCGTGGCTCAGCGTCCGCGCCTTTCCCTCGAGTGCCGCAACATGTTCCCGCGCGGACTTCCGCTCCCGGTTCAGATCCGCCGAGGGAGGAGGCGCCTCCAGGGTGTTGGAGTCCAGCGCGAAGAAATCGACGTCTCCCATGCGGAACCGATAGTAGCGGTTCGGCAGCCGCGTGTATGCACCGGGCTCGTAGCTCCGCCCCGTACGCTCCATCTCCGGGTCCACGAACGCGCGCATGTAGGCGCCGCCCATGTCCGATCCGCCGGAGGGGATCTCGAACGCGAACAGCTCGCGCGCCAGCGCCTTCACCCCCGCCCCGATCACCGGCGTGCGTGCCAGCGTGGTCGCCCAGCCGGAAAAGTCGTAGTAGTCGTGGTTCCCCGGCACCGGCAGAAATGGGAGGCGGAAGCGGAGCTGGTCCACCGTGCTGTCGGCAGTGAGGAACGGCGCGTAGGGACGCCGGAAATTCCGGTCGTACAGGCGGTGCTCGCCGGCCATGTACACCACGTCCCCGGTGTGAATGACAAACTCCCCGGCCCCGCCGCGCTCCGGCAACGCGGCATCGGCGGCCAGATACCGGGCCACGGCGTCCTGCGGAGTCTCCTGGGCACCCATCCCGGCCGAGTCACCCGAGTCTCCCAGAGCTAAAAAGGTGAAGTGCCCGGGATCGCGCGGCGGCGGCAGCTCCACGCGGTACATGCTCGACCCCGGGGGCACGGTCCACCGCCTGATCACGTCCCGGTCCGGGGGCGTCTTCAGAAAATTAACGAAATCGATAGCTTTCACGCGCTCCGCCTGGTGCGTCGACCGGATGGCGCCGGGTCCGCGGATCGGCCCGGCGACTGCGGTTTATCTGACCGCCCGCGCCAATTCTCAAACGCCAAGATCCGGCCGGCCAGAGACGCGCGGGCCCGTTGGCGATTCATCCGGCGCGGGCGGCGGCTCCGCCGGAGGTCGCGGCGAGGGGCGAAGCACTCCGTGAGCGTCCGGCGCGGCCTGGCGTCCGACAGCAGCGGAATTCGTGACCTCCGCTACAGCTCCGGAGGCGGTGTGATCGCCCCGCGGACTCCACTTTTTGATGGAGATTTGCCCTTGCTTCTCAATCTTTGGGCGGGACACGGGCATAATCCGATGGCGGCGCTCTCCGAAAAAGGCGTGACCGGCGGTAGTACCGCACCGTCTTCTCTCAGGGTGGCTGCTAGCTTTGCAGGGAACCGGTCCGGTTTCCCCGGAGGCAGCCGCCAGTAACCGTCCGACCGTCCCTGGCCGCGACACGCTGCGGCGCGAAGGCGAGCAGACGAGGAGGCGCGGGACGCGCGATTCCGGCGTGTCGTTCCAAAGATCCCGTTCTGTGAAACGCACCCTTCTCTGTAGTGACCACGCGGTGCCCCATCCGCATCCCTGGCTCCTGGAACTGAAGTCATGCCCCCCAGTCCGTTAGGCCGAATACTTGCCAACCACGGGATCATCACCGAGGCGCAGATTGGCGCTGCCATCGAGTACACCAAGACCCATAACTGCCGCGTCGGCGAGGCGCTAATCAAGCTGGGGTTCTGTACGGAGCGCCATGTGGCGCGCGCGCTCGCGGAGCAAAACCACATCCCATTCGTGGATCTCGAAGAGACTCCGCCTACGCTGGCCGCTCTCAAGCTGATCGCGCGAGATGTCGCGCAGGAATACGGGGTCATCCCCGTCCGGATCGACGGCGCACGCCTGGTGATCGTGGCACTCAACCCGTACGACCTCCGCATCGACGAAGCGCTGCCTCCGGTGGCGGGGATGCCGGTGGTGGTCGCGGGCGGCGTCGGGACCCAGATCCGGGACGGGCTGAAGCGATACGACGAGCTCCGCTACCCGAAGGCGTCCGTCGCGAACCCGGTCGCCGCCGCACGCTCCGCCTCCTGCGTCAGCCAGCGGATGACGATCTCATCGCTGCAGGCCTCGAACTCACCGGACCTCCTTTCGCCCTCCCAGCAGGCACACACCGTACAGGCCGTGAATGCGCTCTTCGCGGACGCGGTTCGGCGGCGTTCCTCCGCGATTCAGTTCGAGCCCAGCGATGACGGGCTCCGGCTCCGGTGCCGGATCGACGGGTGCATGCACACGATCTCGAACCTCTCCAAGGCGGAGCGGGATCCGGTGCTGGCTCGCGTTCGCTCGATGAATGGGATTGGAGCCATCCCCATCGGCGAGACCGGCAAGGGCCGGTGCGAGATCCACGTGGACGGTGCCTCCGTCCAGGTTTCGACCACGGTCACGCCAACCGCCGCCGGCCACCTGATCACCTGCCAGGTGAACCATCCGAACCAGGGGGAGCGGGCGCTGGAAAACCTGGGCCTGTCGTCCGAGCTGCTGTCCAGCCTGCGCAGCGTCCTACGCGCCCGCAAAGGGCTGGTTCTCGTGAGCGGTCCGGTGGGATCCGGTAAGCTGACCACGCTCCATGCCACGCTCCGCCACCTGCACACCCTGGGGTTTAACACGGCGACCCTGGAGCAGACCTTCGAGCGCAAGCTCAGCGGGATCAATCAGTTCGACGGGAACGGTCTCTCCAACCAGAGCCTGGCCCGCTTGCTGGAAAAAGTTCTCCAGCAGCCGGCGGACGTCATTGCGGTGGGCGAGCTCCCGGACCGGGCCGCGGCGGAGGTGGCCCTGCGGGCGGCCGCGACGGGCCAGATGATCCTCTCCGGCTCCTACGCGGCGGACGCGCTGACGGCGATCACCGAGCTGCTGGATCTGGGGATCCCGCCGCACCAGGTAGCCTCACCGCTCCGGGCGGTCCTGACCCAGCGCCTGGTGCGGCGGGTATGCGAGCACTGCGCGCGGGACTACAAGCTCCCCTTCCAGCTCGAGCACGCCATCCGCACGCGCTACACGGTGCCCGAGGGAGCCCGCTTCCGAAAGGGCCGGGGCTGCCCGAAGTGCCACCGGATCGGCAGCATGGGGTGCGTCGGCGTTTTCGAACTGCTCGTCGTGGACGCGGACCTCAAGTTTCACCTGTCGGAGCGTGTGCCGCCGAGCGTGCTTCAGGAGGAGCTGGCGCGGCGGCGCTTCCGCACGCTTGAGGAGGACGCGTGGGACAAGGTCTGCCAGGGGCTCGTCGAGCCTGAGGAGCTGATCCGGCTCGGCCTGGGAATCGCCGAAGCGCACGAGGAGCTCACGCGCCGGACCGTCCGCGAGTCCGAGGCGGCGGCTGCGGTCGACGTCCCGCTGCCGTCTCTCTCCGAAGCCACCGCGGAAGAGGATGAAGACCTCGAGAGCTGGGAAGCCGTGGCCGATTTCGCCGCAATGTTGAGTGCGCCGGCGGATGCGGAGGGTGCGGCGGCCGCGGCAGATGGCGGAGGGGCCACCCCTGAGGGCGCGCCGGCCGCCGCGGCGAGTGAACCGGAACTGGAGAGCTGGCAGGCCGTGGCGGATCTGGCCAATGCGCTCGGCGGGGACGTCGCTATTGCCTGATCCGGCCGCGGACCGCACCGTCCGCCGGGCGTTCGGACGGGGAGGATGAAGCACTATCCTCCCCGTCCGTCACCTCGGATCGCCGCTCGCGGCCTCGACGCCCGGATCCAGGATCAGCAGATGTGGGCGCCCTGCGCCTCCACGTACACCGCGTACAACGACTGTCCCGCCGCCATGAACAGGCGGTTGCGCCGGGGTCCGCCGAAGCAGATGTTCGCACAGATCTCGGGAAGCAGGATCTGTCCGATCCGCGTGCCGTCCGGAGCGAAGATATGAACCCCGTCGTAACCTTCTCCGGCCCAGCCCGCGCCGGCCCAGATGTTGCCCTCTTTGTCGGCGCGGATGCCGTCCAGCAGCCCCGCTTTGCCGTTCATCTCCATCCGGATGTACTCGCGTCCGCGGGCGGCCTTCCGCTCGTCGACCACGTCGTAGACCCGAATGTTGCGCGGCGCCTCGTCGTAGTGTGAAGCACCGGTGTCCACCACGT
>CAYQDT010000305.1:0-5465 GCA_964416225.1 uncultured bacterium | reverse complement strand
GGCGGCGACTACTTCGACTTCATCGATCTGGGCGACCAGCGGCTGGGGGTGGTGATCGGCGACGTCTGCGGGAAGGGCGTGCGCGCCGCGATCTACACGGGCAAGGCGAAGGACATGCTCTATGCGTACGCCCGTTTGAATCCCTCGCCGAAGTGGGTGATGGAGCGGCTGAACCACGCGCTCTACACCCAGATGTCCGAAGAATGCATGTTCATCACGATGATCTATGGGATCGTCGATCCGGCTTCCGGGACCTTCACCTATACGAACGCCGCACATCCGCCGGCGATCCTGGTCCATCCGGCCTCGAATGCCGTCCAGGAGCTCGCGCCGGACGGAAACGGGCTTGTCGGCGCCCTGGCCGAAGCGGAATTCACCGAGTCGACGGTCCGCCTGGAGCCCGGCTCGGTCATCGCGATGTTCACGGACGGCGTGACCGAGGCGCGGATCTCGTCGGAAATGTTTGGCGAAGAGGGCGCGCGCGAAGTGGTTCGAGAGCACGCCGGGGAGCCCGCGCAGCAGATTGCGGAAGCGCTCTTCGACGCGGCACGCGACTTCGCCCATGGCCATCTTCGGGACGACGTGGCCATCGTTGTCGTGAAGAATGGCCAGTGATCCGCCCGCGCCGGACTGGGCGCGTCTCCGGGAAGGGGGAGCCGCGTTTGGCGTATCGCTCACGGATGCTAAGGTAGAGGGGCTCCAGCTCTACCTCCGGCGGCTGTGCGAGTGGAACACGCGGTTCAACCTGACCGCTATCGAGGATCCGGATGAGATCCTCGTGAAGCACTTCCTCGATTCCCTCTCCTGCGCTCTTGCCATCAACTTCCCGGCAGCGCGCTCCCTTGTGGATGTCGGGACCGGGGCCGGCTTTCCCGGCCTCGTCCTCAAGATCCTCTTTCCACACCTGGAAGTGGTGCTGCTCGACTCTGTGCAGAAGCGCCTCACGTTTCTCGAGCACGTCGCGAGCGAGCTCCACCTGGAGGGACTGCGCACGGTGCACGCCCGCGCGGAGGATGCGGCCGCCGCCGGCGGCGGCGGCCCGGGCATGCCCGCGGCCCCGCGCCTCCGGGAGCGGTTCGACGTGGTGACGGCGCGCGCCGTGGCTCGCCTCGTGGTCCTGGCCGAGTGGACCCTGCCGCTCGCGCGCGTAGGCGGCGCGGTGCTGGCGATGAAGGGCCCCCAGCCGGGGGAGGAGGTCGCGGAAGCGAGCCGCGCCGTCCGCCTGCTGGGAGGCGGTGATCCGGTGGTCCGAGAGCTCCAGCTCCCGGGGACCGACCTGGGCCGCAGTCTCATCCGGATCCCGAAGACCCGTCCGACCCCGCGCGAGTACCCGCGCGGACCGGGCTCGGCGCGCAAGGCCCCCCTCGGAATCTAAGGGTGCGGAACGGCGCCGCCTCCCGCTTCGTCTCGCCGGGCGGTCGAAAAATAGCCGGTCGGCCCCCGGGTTCTCAACCGATAATCTGTTCTGTCAGGGTACAGAAGGAGTCGGACAACGTGAACCAGGGCCTGAGTATCGGCGACGAGCCGCTCTCCGTCAACGTTTTGAGCCTGCCGCCCTATGTGGTGGGGCAGTGGATCGGCAGCGCTCCCGACCAGGTCCGCGAGACGGCTCTCACGGCGACCGGCGAGCTCCTGGCGCGCTCCGCCGAGCGGCTGGTCCTGGACTTCAGCCGCCTGGCGGAGGTTTCCGACGCCGTGGTCCACGTAATGGCCCGAACCGTGACGGAAGCGCAGCGGGTCGGGCGGAACGTCAGCCTGGTGCGCTGCTCGGATGAACTGTTCCGGCGCCTGCAGCGTGCCGGAGCGTCCGGCACGGTGGCGCACTTCGGATCGCTGCTCGCGGCCACCGGCGGCTTGACGGGCGCCGCCACCAACACGGTGGCGCTTTCCCTGCGAAGCTCCGCCGAAATGCTCACCCGGCTCCGGACCGTCGTTGCCGCGCTCTCCCGCGAGGCCGGCCTGGAGGACGGGCTGGAGATGCAGTTGAAGCTGGCCGTCACCGAAGCCGCCGCCAACGCGATCAAGCACGGATCGCCGGAAGGCTCGCGCAACCACGTCCAGGTCTCCTTTCACATGGATCCCCACCTATTGATCGTCGACGTGGCGGACCAGGGCCCCGGCTTCGACCCCCTCACAACCTGCACGCCCGCCCCCGGCGAGGCGGACCACGGGCTGGGCCTGATGATGATGCGCACGGTGATGGACCGGGTCGAGTTCTACCGGGACTCCGCCGGAATGCTGGTGCGCCTGACGAAGTACCTGGGCCAGGACGGACGGGGGTGGGCGCAATGAGCAAAGGCGGAGGTAAGTCGAGCCCGCTGGCACCCGTGGCCGGCTCCGCGGTAGGCGTGCTCCAGCGGGTGGTACTGGGGGCGCTGTGCGGGGTGGGGCTGGTATGGACCCTGACGGCAGTCTGGCCGCCCTGCCGCTCCTACGTCTCCGGCCTGGGCCATCACATCGGCCGCTTCTCCATCCATAATCCGGTGGTGCTGCTCGGCCTGCTGCTCGGCGTCTTCGGGTCGCTGCTCTGGTCCGCCGTCAAGAAATAGCGGCGCGCCATCCCCCCAGCTCTGTCAGCCGATGAGCGGCCGGGCGATCGGCAGCCGGCGCAGCTCTGGGCTGGCACCGGTCCGCCGCGCGGCCGGAGCCGCAAGGAGCGCGAGAGGGGACGCCCGCTGGCGGCTCAGAGGCCGGCGCTGCGTGCCAGCTCCTCGATGAGGGTGTCGGAGAGCTGCGCTTCGTAGGCCGCCCACCGATCCCGCGCCCAGATCTCTACCCGGGGCCCGATGCCGACCACCATCACCTCGTGCTGGATACCGGCAACGTCGCGGAGCACCGGTGGGAGGGAGAGGCGGCCCTGCGCATCCAGGGCCACGGTGGCCGCCGAGCCGATGAAGTAGCGCTGAAGCGTGAGCGCGCGCTGATCCACGATGGAGCCGCTCTGCAGCCGCTCCACCATTCCGCGCCACTCGAGTTCCGGCAGCACCCAGAGGCAGCCGTTGTGGCCGCGGGTGATGGTGAACTGGGCACCCAGATCATGGACGAATTCGGCCGGCATTTTCAGCCGGCCCTTATCGTCCGTATGGTAGGCGTAGGTGCCCTGGAACACGGCCCGCTCAGCCCGCGATCGCGAGAGCGGCCGGCTGCTCGCCCGGCTTCTCGTCCACCATCTCCGGCATCAGCACGACGGAGGTCTCCGCGGTGATCTTCAACCGCCGGCGGTCATGCTTCAAAAGCGTGTGGGCCAGCCGCTGCGGATCCGCGTCCGCGTGGGTCGCCGCGCAGCGGGCGCAGTATGCCAGGTGCGTGGGCTCCGAAGCGTCATTCCACTCCAGCGTGGCACGCGTGGCAAAGGGATCCGTGGTCTGGCAGATGCCGCAGCAGGGAAGGTCCGCCATCTGCGTCTCGGAATCCTCGCAGAGGCTCCGCACCAGGTGGAAGGTGATGTCCGTGAAGTTTCGCTCCACCAGGGAGAAGGTGAACTGCGTTTTCAGCAGCCACTCGATCTTCCCGAGCAGGGAAGCATCTCCGTGCACCTGGACGGCGTAACTCATGATCGTGCCGTGAGAGACGGGCACCACCTGAGCGAGCTGCCCGACCATGTCGAACAACTCGCGGGCATGCCGCATCTCCTTCCGAGATCGCGCCTCGGCAAGGAACACCGCGCGCTCACCGGTCTGGGCGGGGTAGAAGTAGATGCGCGAGACTCGGCGCTGTCGGGAAATTGTCTTATTCATCGGGTGCCGCCTTTCCGACAATCGTCGGTAGAAGCACGATCATCGCGGGTCCAGCTCCAGCCCACTTCGGGTACTGCTCTGGGAGAGTTTACCCCTTCCGTCCCACTTTGAGTCTCTTCTGTCCCACTCTCTCCCACCTAACGGGATTATAGCGACCCCGATTCCCCGTGTCAACGCCGTCCGGGGGCCTGTTTTGTAAATCTCCCAGCAGAGATTCCCCTGATTGCTAGTAGACCGACCGGGAGAGCTCTGGGCCGCCCGCCGCGGGCGGGTCGGGAGAGCCGACAAAAACCCGGCGGAGCGGCCGACAGGCGGCGCGGAGCGCGGGCGCGGGCGTGCCTGCTGAAACGATCACGCGGGCGGCGGTATACTTACGCGGCAATGGAGCGGGACGGATGGGGAGTCGGAGGATAGGATGAAGCGAAGGGTATGCACCGGAGTGTGGGGAGCCGCAGTGGCTCTCCTGGTGGCGGGCAGCGGTGCGCAGGCCGCCGGGAAGACCGCGACCTTTGACGTAGCGGTGGTGAATACGCGGCCCGGTGTCCAATTGACCGTTAACAGCAAGGTCTGGGTCACGGAGAGCCAGGCGCGGGCGGACGTGGACAATCCCGGCTCGACGGGCAAGCTGCGGCTGATCGTGTCGAACGGCTACTTCTATCAGATCGATCCGCAGGCGAAGAAATACAGCCGGGAGCCGATCCCCGCGGAGTGGAAGAAGCGAAAGGATAACTTCGACCTCCTGCTGGGCAAGTTCGCCTATGATGCGAGCGACGCGATCAAGCACACCAAGAAGGTGCGCACCGAAACGTTCCAGGGCTATCCCTGTGACGTGCAGGAAGGCTCGGAGACCAAGGGGCCGGCCACGGCGCTGACCCTCTGGGTGCCCCAGAAGCTGGAGCCGAAAATTCCGCTCAAGGTGGTTCGCACCATGAAGGTCACGCAGGGTGGTGCCACTCAGGAGCAGACCACCACGGCAATCATCAACAACCTGAAGCTGAACCAGCCGGTTGCCCCCGCGACCTTCGAGATCCCGAAAGGTTACAAGCTCGTCCAGCCTCCTGCCCGTAAGGGAAGGCCCGGGGCCGGCAGGAAGTGATTTCCCGCTAGCGGGGTGAATGAGGGGGTGAGCCGCCGCACTCATCCCCTCCATGCCTGCCCTCGATCCATCCCCACGTGTGACGCTGATCGCCAACCCCGCTTCGGGGCGCGGGAGCGGCGCGCGCGTGCTCCACGCCGCGGCTGACCTCCTCCGGGCCCGCGGCCTCTCGCCCCGCATCCTCGCCACGGAGCGCTCCGGGCACGCCGTAGAGCTGGCCCGCGCCGCCCGGAGCGATACCGACCTGGTGCTGGTGATCGGTGGCGACGGCACCACCCGGGACGTGGTGGAGGGGCTCGCCGGGGCGGATGTGCCGATCGGGCTCCTTCCCGCCGGAACCGGCAACGACCTGATCCGCACGCTCGGCACCCCGCGCTCTCTCGCCGCCGCTCTGGAGGTTGCCCTCACCGGAGCTGAGCGCCGCATCGATGTCTGGGCGTGGAATGACGTCCCGTTCGTCAACGTCGCCGGGATCGGTTTGGACGCGGCGGTGGCCGGAGCGGTCAACCGCCGCTTCCGCCGGCTGGGCGGGACCGCCGCCTACCTCCTCGCGTTCGGCCTCGTGTTTCCCACCTTTCAGCCGCTGCCGCTTCGCCTGAAATGGCCGGAGGGGGAGTGGGAGGGCAAGGCGT
>CAYQDT010000304.1:0-5469 GCA_964416225.1 uncultured bacterium | reverse complement strand
CGCGCCGGTGACTCGCGTGTTTCACCGCTCGGGGCCGGCGGGCCGCCCTCCTCCACCGTGGCGAGCGGCCGGACGGAGACGCGGGCGCGCGGGGGGAACGTGCGGATCTCCAGCACGCCCATCCGCGGTTCCGGGCGGAGGACGCCCCGGTATTTCAGCTTCTGTCCCGCCCGGCCCGGCTCGACCCGGTAGGTCTCCTCGAGGGGGAGAAAGCCGGGGCGGGAGAAGGTGACCACGTGCTCCCCGTCCGGCACGTCCTCCACCCGGCACGGCGTCACGCCCACCGGGCGATGGTCCAGGTACGCCTGTGCTTCCGGCGGCTCCGTTTCCAGGAGGAGCGTGCGGACCCGCCGCGGCAGGATGACTTCCCGCTCATCCGTCAGCCGGACCAGCGCGGCGGCGACCTCCTCTCCGTCCAGCACCGTGGTGAGCACCCGCTCGGCCTCGCCCGCCTCGACTTCCCGGTCCGTCAGGACGAAGAGTTCCACCTCCAGTGTGGAGCGGAGGCCGATCTCCCGCGCGGCGGCTTCTCGCTCCAGCTCCTTCACGAGCGCGCCCCGGCTCTCCGACCACTGGGTCTCCCAGCGCTCCTTTTCCGTGCTGCCGTCCACCACTCGGACGACCAGGTACCGGCCGGGGGCCGTTCGCTGGCCGAGCACGAGGTTCGCCGTGGCTCCGTCCGCCATGGCCTGGACCACGCGCCGGCCCAGATAGCGGAACGGCTTGTCCTTGTCGAAGCGGGGCAGCCGCTCCATCAGCTTCTTGGGATCCATCATGTTCTTCGACGCCGGTTGGAGGTTCTTGCTAGACCATACAGCATTTCGAGCCCGCGTCAGTAGTGGGTTCCGCCTCGCGAAAAATTCATCTTCCGCCCGCTCCGGGCGCTTCTCCGGTGCCGGAGGTCAGGGGCGCTCCAGGTTCTCCTCGTGCCGTGCCTGGTGCACCTGCTCGAGAGCGCCTCGGAAGGAGCGCGGCAGGAGGACCAGGGACGGGAGCAGGAGCAGCGGCGCCAGCCAGAAGACGGAAAGGGCGAACGGCAGCAGGCTCCCGCCGCGCGCCGACCAGACGAGCAGACCGATCAGGGCCAGGAACAGGAGGGCGAGCCAGCGCAGCGTGAGCGCGATCCGCCGCAGGATCGTTCGCCAGCGGGGAAGGGCCACCCAGTCCGCAAACGCCTCCAGCCCACCGTTCAGTGCGAAGGCGACGCCCACTGCCGCCCCGGCCAGCCACGGGAGCAGCCACCAGGGCGGGAGCCCGCCGCCAAATCCGGCCAGGAGCCAGAATAGGCTGACCGCGAACGCGCCCAGCAGGCCCGGCATCGCCGGTAGCACGCTGCCCCCGATCAGCCCCGTCACGATCTGGCGATCCGTGATGCCGGAGATCAGGATGAAGGAGAGACGCCCCTGCTTCCGGCCCGTCATGTTTTCCGAAGACACGGCGGAGATCATGAGCATGGAGAGCGGTAAGAGGGAGAAATAGAGCACTCCGTATGCGGTCAGCAGCGCCACCACGGCGCCACCGGGCATTCCCGTGTCCGCCAGGGGCTGCGCCAGCCATTGCCAGCCGGTCAGGCCCCCGCTGGAGCAGAAGGCAAGGACCAGGAGCGCCGCGGCCGCTCCGGACAGGAGCAGCGCGGTCACGGCTCCCGTCGCAAAACCCCCCAGCACACCCCCCGGTCGCCGCAGCATCCGGTGCATCGCCACGGTCACGAAGGGGCTCTCCTGGGCCGCCACCCAGGTGTGCAGCCGTGCCTCCAGGGGATCTCGCCGGGGCCGGTCCCGCGCCGCTGCGGCCGCGCCCCGGCGCCGGCTCCCAAGCAGCAGCAGCACGGCTCCGAAAACCGCCGGCGCGGCGATGCAGAGCGGAAGCGGGACCGGGTTCCCACCGGACCAGAGGCCGGGGAGCAGGTGGAGGAGGAGGTAGACCGGGCTCCAGACCCCCAGCGCATGGAGAACAGGATAGCGCGTGCTCCAGCCCGGTAGTCCCACGGGAAGGAGCGGCAGCAGATAGCTCGCCAGCCAGAGAACCACCGCTGCCAGAAGCCGCACGGAGGCGGTGAAGCTCTTCTCGGGCTCCCCTTCCCGGGTGCCGAATGCGGAGCGCCAGCCGGCGGCAAACAGCAGCGTGGCCAGCCCCGCCAGCGCGCTGAGCAGCAGGGCCCGCGGCACTTCGGGCCAGGGGGCGATCCCGCCCAGGAGCGCCCCAAGCAGCCCGATGGCCATGGCCCGGACCAGCACGTTTCGCAGCACCGGCAGGCCGTAGCTCCACGCCCCCCGGGGGAGGGGTATCATCCCTCCGCGCACCGTCTCCAGCAGGGAGAGACTGACCGCAGCCAGAGAAGCCACGATCACCGCCGCCAGACCGCCGTCCGCGGTTGGATTGCCGGCGAGGAAGCCCACCGCGCCGTCTGTGAACGCGCTCCTCCAGAAAAAGCCGATCCAGAGGAGTGCCGCGGCGCTCCCCAGCACCCCCTCCAGCCACCGGCGCCGCCTCAGCTCTTCCGGTAACCACGTCGCCTCCGGAAGGTAGACGCTCTGCTGGCCGCCGGGGAGCGTGCGGGGTACCACCTCCCGCGCCCATATCTCCGCCATCGCGGGTAACCGGTAGAGCGTGCGGAGGAGCCAGTACGCGCCCAGCGGAAGCAGCGGGACCACGCTCCAGCGGAAAAACGGCTGCGGGACCCGGAGAAAGCGCGCCGCCATCAGCACCAGGCTGAGGGGCAGCAGGCCGCCGAGCTGCGTGCCCCACACCGCGACGAGGCGCGGCCCGATGACCCCGATCAGCGGCCGCAGGATGGCGCGGCCCAGCACCTGAAGCATGAGGTTGAGCAGGAGCGGCGCGAAGGCCACCGGAGAGAGGTGTCTCCGGGCCGACGGGCTCGCCAGCGTCTCTTCTCCGTGGCGGGCCGCGAGCGCCGTGCTGATCTCGGACGCTCCGGGCGGCGCAAAGAGAAACGCGGCGTAGAGGAGCGCCAGTGCGAGAAGGTCGTCCGGGGAGACGCCGCCGTACGCCAGCGCCAGACCGTACACCGGCAATCCCGCGAGCAGGGCCAGCAGCCGAAACAGCGCCCGCGCCGCTCCGATCTTCGCCAGCAGCTCCGGGCGGCTCATCGGCAGCAGCCGGATGAAGCCGAGGCGGTCCGCCCGGGCCTCGTCGAGCAGCGAGAAGGCGGTCGCGGAGAAACCCAGTGCCATCGCGGCGTGGAACAGGGAGACCGCGCTGAGCGCCACCAGCCCCCATGGACGACCGCTCCACGCGCGCATGTCGGGCGCAAGCCGGAGCTGGAGCGCGTGGAGCAGGATCAGGACCAGCGCCGGTACGCCCCCGCACAGCAGCCAGAGCCGCAGGAAGGACCGCTTTCGCCACCGGCGCCGCACTTCGTGCACGAAGAACGGGTTCTCGGAGATCCACTCGCGAAAGAGATCGCCGAGCCGCGCCGCGGCGGACAGGTCCGGGCACGCCGCTCGGGAAGTCGGGACGGTTTCGGATTCAGGCTGGATCTCGGCCTCCACCGCGCCTCCTCACGCTCCGTGCGCCCGGCTCGCTCATCCCCTCACACGCCAGCCGTTACCCCTGACAGCGGTTTCCGCTACCCCTGACCGGCACCCTCGCCATCCCCTCTCAACCCATCCCGCCATGCCCTTCCCAACCCTGACATTGCCCCGCCATGCCCTGACATCCGGCCTCCCCCGGAGTCCGCTCCACCGGAAACCGGCGGCTACCGGTGGACGAGGCCGCGGAGCCAGTCGGCGAGGGGGCCGAGCGGGCCGAAGCCGGGCCGGATCCGCTCCTGGTAGAAGCGCTCCAGGCCGCTGAAGAGGTTGTTCGGCTGCGGGTTCCCGCCCTGGAGCGGGAGGATCCGCTGGACCAGGTCTCTCGCCACCGGGGCGCAGACCGTGCCGCCGGTGCCGCCTTTCCGAACCCCCTCCACCAGGACCGCGAAGGCAATCGTCCGCGGCTGCTGCTCCCAATCACTCCGCGCAAAGCCGATGAACCAGGCGTGCCGTCCGATTCCCCCCCGCTTGCCGCGCTCGTATTCCGCGGTGCCGGTCTTTCCGCCGACGGTGATGCCCGGCAGCAGGCGCCCGCCGCCCCGGAAGAAGGCCCCGTGCGCCGTGCCGCTCGGGCTCTCGACCACCCCGATCATGAGCCGGCGGAGTTGCTGCGCCACGTGGGCCGAGAATGGCCGGTACGGCTTCGTGTTGGGCGCGCCGGCAAAGCCTTCCGGCTGCCGCTTCGTCCCGTGCTGGACCACGGCCTGGACCCAGCTCGGTCGGGCGGCGGGTGCCTCGGGATTGTCCTCCCGGGCGGCCCCGGCGGCCCCGGCAATCTGCGCCATCTCCAGTGGGCTCGCCTTCACCACGATCTGGCCGAAGCCGGCGAACGGCAGGTATTCCGCCAGCGACTTCACGTCCGGCGCGTGGGCGAGCTCCGCGGCGGTCAGCGTCTCGTGGAAGTGTTCGGCGCCGATCTCCGTCGCCAGCTTCGCGAAGAAGACGTTGCAGGAGACGGCCAGCGCCCGATCCAGGTCCGCGGAGAGGCTCAGCTTCCCGTGGCCCGTCCGGTGCCCCTCATGCGAGAAGTCGGCGATCTTTCCCGCCTCCTTTCGCCACCGCTTGCCGCCATAGCTCCAGGTGAGCGGCGCCGCGTTCACCCCGCGCCGGCAGTCCACCGTGCCGGTGATGTGCTGATCCAGGGCGGCCGCGGCGGTGAGCACTTTGAACGTGGAACCGGGGAAGTAGAGCGCATTCTTCGAGAGCGCTTTGTTCGAGAGGATCTGCGTCCGGGGATCCTCCGCCACGTAGCGCTGCATCTGCTCCAGCGTCAGCCCGTTCGGATCGAAGCTGGGCGCCGTCGCGGCGGCGAGGACATCCCCTTTCGCCACGTCGTAGACCACCAGCGCACCGCCCGTTCCGCCCCAGGTGCGGACCGCCTGGGCGAGCCGGCCGGAGGCCCACTGCTGGAGGTCCGCCTCAACGGTGAGCTGCAGGTCCTGCGGCTGGGGAGGACGGATCAAGGGGTTGTTGCGGGTGCGCCAGAAGAAGGGGAGCTGCTCCGGCCGGTAGCCCCGCAGCATCGTATCCCACGCCGTCTCCACGCTGCCGTCCAGGGTGGTGAACCGCCCCTGCGGCGACCACCCAACGAGCGGCGCCGCTCCGGCGCCCAGCGGATAGTAGCGGTCGCCGGTGGGGCCTCCGCGCTCCGCGCGCTCCACCTTCGCGGCAAAGGCCGGCGACTGGCGGCGGATGTCTTCGAGCTGCGTGGGGGTGGGGTTGGAGACCGCGAGAACTTTCCCATCGGCGCTGTAGATCGCCCCCCGCGGAAACCGCTTCTTGAATCCCTCCAGAAGGGGATTTCCAAAGGTATAACGGTCGCCGCCCCGTCCGACGGTCCGCTCCACCTGTACCAGTGTCCGGTCGCCCAGAAGCCAGGGACAGCCGTACAGCGCCAGCCCCACAGCGGGAAGCG
>CAYQDT010000303.1:0-5480 GCA_964416225.1 uncultured bacterium | reverse complement strand
ATTATTCGGCAGGGAGTCCTCTGGGCTGGGGCAGTGCTATCGATCATCGGGCTCGAGGCACCACCGGCGGCTGTGCTGGGGATTGTCCTGGTTACTGCCGCGGGCGACGAGAACCTTCCCTGGGAGAAGTTGCAGGAAGCGGTTGACGACCCGACATATCCGGCGTACAAGGGAAATCCGTTCCCGTACGGCTTGTAGGTGGGTCCTGACCACATCAGACCGGATCCCGTGCCGCAGGGGTGAGCACAAGATTGCCCCTCGACAATTGGTGCGCGGAACGATTCGGGCATGCTCTTGGGAATGCTGGTAGCGGTGCACCTGGATGGCTGGACTTGAGGTTAGCCACGAAACGCTCTTTTGTCCAGGCAGCCAGGTGAACCGTTACCCATCCTCGAACTGGATGGTGTATGTAATCCCTCACGGCGCACTTCTTGGTCCTTTCAATCCGAGGCATTCGAACTAAAAATCGTACTGTTGCGCGCAACCTGTCGCCCGTGTGTCCGGTGTGGCCTGTCGGCCTACACTCACGTACGTTCACTCGCGTTCAAGTCGGAGAAAAGCGATGCATGTTCGCCACCGAAGTTTCCTTGTAGTCGCTTGGGCAACGACCGTCGTCGGCGTGACTTCGTGGGCATCATTCCAGGACGCCCTTGGAGTCCACATTTGTAGTGACGTGATCCAGGCTGGATTGCTGACCCTCTACCTGGGATCCGTCTGGCGCCAGCCATCCTCACGCCCTTCCAGTTACGCTCGGTGGGCGCTACTCGGCGCATTGGTGTGGGTGGCGATGGCTGGAGTCTACTATGCAGCGGGTCTGCCGCGCTTCCTGCTCTACCTACGCGCGGCTGTACTCTGTGGCATGCTGTTCATATCCCACCGATGCGATGACGATCTGCAATCTCCATCATAGCTCCGGACTCCCCTCGACAGCCGGACGGCGGGCGGCACGACCACGCAGTTTCTCTCCAGCGGGAGCCGGGTCTACCTGGAGTCGGTCGGCAGCACCGTCACGGCGCACTACGGCTACGGGCACGCGCTGATCCACAAAGACGGCGAGTACCGCTCCTTCACGGGTAGGGAAATGAGCCGACGGTCACGAACGCCAGCCATACGGTCACCGGCAGCATCCACTACGACGCCTTTGGTCCGAGCGTAGGGAGCACCGGCTCCTCGAGCAGCCCCTACATGTACGGCGCCACGAGCGGCGACGAGAGCCAGGGCGACGCCGGGCTGATCCACGTGGGGGCGCGGTACTACGATGCGCAGGTGGGACGGTTCACCAGCCGGGACACGGAGCTGGACCAGCACCCGTACCTTTACTGCGAGCACGATCCGGTGAACGGTATCGATCCCAGCGGGCCCATAGACTGGCATGCTGTGGCGATGGATAGTTGGGAAGTTTTTGTGGATGGGGGACCGCGGACATCGCCGCTGCAGCGGGGTGTGGTCCTCTCTGCCCGTACGGCGTGCTCGGGATACTTCTGGGGGCATTTGCGTGGCATGAGTTCCAGCCGGACGATGGAGGTGCGCCGATTGACAAGCCCAACCCTTCCCCATACGGAAGATGATCCGGCACGTACAAAATCGATACTTTCGGGTTCGTCCTCGTGGCGTCCAGTCCAGGAGATGAATTTGTAGGAGCGTAGAAATGCGACAGACAACAGTTAAACTCCTCAAGGCTCTCGTCTTGCGCGACCTCTCGTTCCTTGTAGGAGCTGCTTTATTGCCCATCATTGAGGCAACTTATCACTCGTTGATCCATCGCCAGGCTCTGCACATCAGGGAGTTCCTGATAGCGGAGTTTCCAAATCTTGTTCTTTTTGGCCTACCTGTGTTTCACGGGTTGTCATGGTACAGTCTGCGCAAGCGGAGAGCTCCAGAGGCGGGACTCGCATGCGATTCCGAGGGTAAGAGCCGGGTGTGATTACGTGGTACGGTAGCCGTGCCTGGTTGCCGCCTCTGCCGGAGCCGGCACCGAAGGCGGTACGCGCCCGGTATGGGCTGGCCTGCCGTACCAGGTAATCACACCCGTAAGAGCCTGTCCCAATAAACCGCTTGTCGACGAGATTTGACAAGTGGTTCACGCGCGATTCCGGTGACGCGCGCAGACGCCTGGTAGGAATCGGGAGTGCGGACGCCGCGGAGATTGTGCCACGCGGCAGCGTCTCCCGCGCGGCGTCACGGCTGGGGAGCACCCGCGGCAGGCCGGTCCCGGTGAGGGCACGAGCGCGCCCCGGTCCGCCGTGGCGAAGCCGGCGCCTCACGGACGCGCAAAACGACCGCCGCCGTGGGGTGGTCCGACCTGGGCGGCTACGCCAGCTCCCACTCGTCGTCGGCCAGCGTCGCCGCGGTGTCCCAGCCCGCCAGGAGCGGATACTCCGGCTCCGCGGCCGGCGCCCGCAGGCTCTTTTCGAGCTGGACGATGGTGCCGCCGCCGCCCGTGGCCAGCCAGAGGCGGTCGACGAGCTGGAGCATCAGCGTATAGCCGACCCCCAGCGAGACCTTGGTGGAGAACCCGGTCCGGAGGACGGACGCGGGCAGGTCTTCCGCGTGGATGCCAGGGCCGCGGTCCGTCACGCGCACCACGAGCTGGTCGGGGGACAGCGTGATCTCGCAGTGACCGTCCTGACCATGCTTGATCGCGTTGGTGATGGCCTCGCCCACGGCCAGCACGAGGTCGTCGCCCGCTTCCGCGGCCATACCCCGCTCCAGGGCAATGCGCCGGAGCTCCCGCCGGATCGTCCCGTAGTTTGCCGGGTTATCGAGCGGAAGCTCGAAGACGGGGCGGCCCATATCCGGCAGCTCGGATCCGTCCACCAGGTGCAGGCGGTCATGGGTGACCGCGCGGATCACCTCGCGGTAAAAGTTGCGCTTATCCACCTCCGCCTGGAGGAGGCGCGCCTGCATGGCTTCCAGCTTCTGGGTCCGCTCCCGGACGCGCTCCTCGAGGAAGCTGTTCTGCTCCTGAAGACGTACGTAGAGCGCCCGGGTTTCCAGCGCGTTGCGCACCCGCTGGACCAACTCCACGCGCTCGAACGGCTTGGTGACGAAATCCGTGGCGCCGAGCGTGAGGGCGCGCCGCCGGGCCTCGTCCGTCTGGTCCGCCGTGAGGACGATCACCGGCACCCAGCCGCGCTCCTGGATGAGCGGGCGGAGCTGGGCCAGCACCGCGAACCCGTCGAGCTGCGGCATGTGCAGGTCGAGGAGGATCAGGTCCGGCCGCTGCTCCAGAAAGAGCCGCCGGACCTCGCAGGGGTTCTGAACGGGATGAAGCTGCTCGAAACCCGCCCGCCGGAGCGCATGCTCCAGCAGCTTCAGGTTCTCGCGACCATCGTCGACCATCAGGATCGTCGGCTCGAACGATACCTGCAATTCGGGGGTTTCCATTAGCTCCATCATCACCGCTGTCTTGAAGGTCCAAGTATTGCGACTTGTCCGATCCGGCACAGGTTCCCGGAAAATGACGGGCCCGTGATGATGGGGATCGCGGGGTGGGGAAGGGGGTCCGGCTGTACACGGGCGCGGGTGCCCTCCCGGGGGCGCCCGGCTCGCGGCAAAGAGAAGCGGGACCGGGCAATGGGTGGTCCCGCTTCTCCCGTGCGAAGGATCCGGAGGTCCCTACGTCAGCTTCCAGGGGCCGCGCATCGGCCGGCTCAGCATCCGGTTGGCTTCCTCGTCGTTCGTGATCCGCTCCGCCTTCGGGTCCCAGTCCAGCTTCCGGCCGCCCATCCGCATGGAGATGTTCCCGAGGTGGCAGACGGTGGCGGAGCGGTGCCCGACTTCCACCGGGCAGATCGGCTGCTTGCGCTCCCGCACGCAGTCGACGAAGTTCTGGTGGTGGTCGTTGGAGAGATAGAGGCGGTTGCCGCTGCTGGGAAGCGGATCGTTCAGGATGCGATCGTCGCTCGCCGCGATCCGGCCGCGGCTGACGAAGATCCAGCCGTTGTCACCCTCGAAGCGGACGCCGTTCTCCCCTTCATGCATCGCGATGGCCTTGATGTCACCCGGGTAGGTGTAGGTGACGGTGAAGCCGTAGGCGACGTTGTAGCCGTTGGAGACCGCCGGGACCATGCCCACCGACTCCACGTGGATCGGGCCGGCATCGTCCATCCCGAGGCCCCACTGCGTGATGTCGAGGTGATGGGCGCCCCAGTCCGTCATCATGCCGCCGGAGTACTCGTACCAGTGGCGGAACGTGCCGTGCGTCCGCTCCTTGATGTACTCCGTCATCGGCGCCGGCCCGAGCCACATCTCCCAGTCCAGGTCGGACGGCGGCTGCAGCACCGGGAACGGGCCGCCGTGCGTGCCGTCCGGAAGCCGGGCTTCCACCCGGTGCACCTTACCGATGCGGCCGTTCCGGACCAGCTCGCAGGCGAGCCGGAAGCGCTGGTCGGAGCGCTGCTGGCTGCCCACCTGGAAGACGCGGCGGGTCTGGCGCTGGGTCTTCACCAGCGCCTTGCCCTCGTCGATGAACAGCGTGAGCGGCTTCTCGCAGTAGACGTCTTTACCGGCCTTCATCGCCGCCTGGGCGATCACCGCGTGCCAGTGGTCCGGCGTGCCGATGACCACGGCGTCGATGCCCTTGTCTCGCAGCAGCTCCCGGTAGTCATGGTACTGCTTGCAGTCCGGTCCGAAGACCTTCGCGGCCTCCGCCAGGTGCGTGCGGTCCACGTCGCAGACCGCCACGACCTTCACCCCTGCCTTGTGGCCAATTCCGCGCGTATCTCCGAGACCCTGCCGGTAGCCGCCCTTGCTGCCGCCGGGGCCGATGCACGCGATGTTGATGTGATCGTTTGGCCCGATCCTGCGCGGAAGGTCCGCCAGCCGCGCCTGTTCCGCGGCAATGGCCTCTTGCTGGAACCACGCCGGGAGCGAGGCCATCGCCATACCGGCAATGGAACGCTCCAGCAGGGTTCGCCGGTTGATCGTGTAGTCTTTCACCAGGTCCTCCGTGGAAACGATGACTTCGCAAGACGGCGCTGTCCTGCCGCTTACCGTTCGCAGCACGAGGCATTGAACCCTTCTCGCCAACGGTTTCTTCAAATCTCCGCCCGCGGGGGCTCGTACGGCCCGCGCGGCGGGTCGGGCAATGGCGCCCCAAGCGGCAAGGCGCCTCGCCAGGGAGTACCCGCCCGAACCCCGGCCGGAAAGAAAGCCACCAACCGAGGCAAGCTGCCGCCCACTTAGCAAGTAGTTGCCGCGAAACCGGCAGAGGGCACCATGCCCCCGAGGCCCAGAGGGCCTTCCCCCGAATAGGCAGGTGCCTCGGCTCCGGCCAAACCCCGGCAAGGCCTCCAGCCGATCCCGACCAACGCAGCGAAATCAAAACCCCCAGCCGCCAAAGGCGGCAAACCTGTGACGCCCCCAGCGGGGGGCGTGGCTCGTAGGCGCTCCTCCCCACCCGTGTACGCCCGGCATAGGCTCTGCGCCCCCTCCACCCGCGGGAAGTCGAAGCGGGATGCACGCCCCGCCGGGAGCGT
>CAYQDT010000302.1:0-5498 GCA_964416225.1 uncultured bacterium | reverse complement strand
CTATCTCAATCTCCTTCTCCGGCGCGTTGTGGAACATCGGAGCGGATGGACGAACTCGACGGAGACGTGCTGCGCGTCCGTGGCCGCGGCGCCCCGCCCGAAGGCGAGCAGTCTCCCGCCCGTGAGAAAGCGCTGCGCCATCTCCCGGCAGACGGCCGCCAGCCGCGGCGCTTCCCGCGCGAAGAACGCCTCCATGAGCGCGTTTCGCCGGAGGAGGTCCTCCCGGACGCGGCTCTCGAGCAGCTTCACCTGCGCATCCATGGGCGGCTCTTGTCCCATCACCGGATCCATCCTGTCCAGGCCGGGGCCGGCACGGCGCGCCAGTGCCCCCCGGCGCTGCCCCGCGCTGCCGGGCCGGGCGCGTCAGCAGATGCGGGGCAGCGGATCGCCGATCAGCATGTCGATCATCCGGGTGCCGCCGAAGCCGGTGTGCAGCACCACCATCCCGGCGGGCTCTTCCCGCACTTCGCCGATCACGGCGGCGTCCTCGCCTCCGTCCGCCGCCCGCATCGCCGCCAGGGCCGCCTCCGCCGCGTCCGGCGCCACCACCGCCAGCAGCTTGCCCTCGTTCGCCACGTAGAGCGGGTCCCGGCCGCTCCGTGCAGCGCTTCCGCCAGCCGCGCCAGGGGCCGGGTGTCCGAGCGGACCTCCGCCTCCAGTTCCAGGTCGCCGCGCGCGATCAGGATGGCGATGCCGTGGTCCCCGAGGGTGCCGGAGCAGAGAATGCGGTCTCCGGGGCGCACCGCGGCGGCTCCCAGCCGCAGGCCGGGCAGCAGCCGTCCGATCCCCGTCGTGACGATATAGAGGCCGTCCGCCTTGCCCCGCTCCACCACCTTGGTATCGCCGGTCACCACGGAGACGCCGGCCCGGCGGGCCGCGGCGGCCAGCGCGTCGATCTCGCGGCGGAGGACCCCGGTCTCCAGCCCCTCTTCCACGATGAGCGCCGCCGAAAGCGCCAGCGGCGCCGCGCCCGAGACCGCCAGGTCGTTCACCGTCCCGTTTACCGCCAGCTCGCCGATCGACCCGCCCGGGAACAGGAGGGGCCGCACTACGAAGGCATCCGTGGTGAGCGCCAGGGACGCGTCCCCGCAGGAGAAGAGCGCCGCGTCGGACAGCTCCGCCAGCGCCGGGTTGTCAAGCGCCGGAAGGAGGAGCCCCTCCACCAGGCGGTGGCTGGCTTTACCGCCGGCGCCGTGGCTCATGTCGATCCGCGGCGCCGTGAAGCTCAGCGGCCGGCGGCGGGGCGGCTCGGGCCGGCCGTTCGACGGCGGGATCCGGGGGTCAGTCATGCGCCGCGCCCGCTTTCTCGAGCAGCCGGCGCCCGAAGTTGTAGTAGGCGGCGCACGCCCCTTCCGAGGAGACCATGAGCGCGCCGAGCGGCTGCTCGGGCGTGCAGGCCGTGCCGAAGACCTTGCACTGCCACGGCTTGAGGACCCCCTTCAGCACCTCCCCGCACTGGCAGGCCTTCGGGTCCGCCACCCGGAGGCCGGCGGAGGCGAAGCGTACCTCCGCGTCCAGGTCCGCGTAGGCCCGCGAGAGCTTGAGCGCGGACTGCGCGATGAAGCCGAGCCCGCGCCACTCGAAGTGCGGGCGCAGCTCGAAGACCTCGGCCAGGGAGCGGAGGGCGGGCAGGTTGCCTTCCCAGGGCACCACCCGCCCGTACTGGTTTTCCACCTCATGCCGCCCCTCCGCGAGCTGCCGCATGATCATCAGGATGGCGTGGAGGAGGTCCAGCGGCTCGAAGCCGGCCACCACCACCGGTTTGCGGTAATCGGCGCAGATGAACGCGTACGGGCGGCAGCCGATGATCGTGGAGACGTGGCCGGGACCGATGAACGCGTCTAGGCGCAGGTCCGGTGAGTCGAGCAGCGCCCGGACCGGCGGGATGATCGTCACGTGGTTGCAGAAGACGGAGAAGTTGCGCAGCCCTTCCGCCCGCGCCCGCTTCAGGGTCAGCGCCGTCGAGGGGGCCGTGGTCTCGAACCCGATGGCGTAGAAAACCACTTCCCGGTCACGGTTTTCCCGCGCGAGGCGGAGGGCGTCCAGCGGCGAGTAGACCATCCGCACGTCCGCCCCGCGCGCCTTCATCTCCAGCAGGGTGCCGCCGGAGCCGGGGACGCGCAGCATGTCCCCGAAGCAGGTGAAGATCACCTCCGGCCGTGCCGCGAGCGCCTGCCCTTCATCGATACGCCCCATGGGGAGCACGCAGACCGGGCAGCCGGGGCCGTGGACCAGCTCCACGTTTTCGGGCAGCAGGTCCTTGATGCCGTGCCGGTAGATGGTGTGGGTGTGCCCGCCGCAGATCTCCATGATCTTGTACCGGCGGCCGGGGTCGGCCAGGGCGGCGATCTCCGCGGCGACCGCCCGCGCGATCTCCGCGTTCCGAAACTCGTCGACGTAACGCATCGCGGTCCCTCGCTACTCGATCCGGGAGCCGTGCAGCTCTTCCACTTCCTGGCGATAGGCGGCGCCCAGCTCTTCCAGCGCCTGCAGCGTGGCCGCGGCCTCCGCTTCATCGATCCGCGAGATCGCGAAGCCGACGTGGATCAGGACCCAGTCGCCCGTGCCGACGCCGTCGCTCTCCAGCAGCGCGACGTTGATGTTCCGGCGCACGCCGCCGACCTCCACCTTCGCGAGCTGCAGCTCCGGGTCCACCATTTCCACGATCCGGCCGGGTATCGCGAGGCACATGGCTCACTCCGTCTCTCGTCCGTCAGTCTCGCAGGCGCCGATCCGCCAGTACCGCCTGCCCCAGCGCCAGGCCGCCGTCATTCGCGGGCACCCGCCGGTGCGTGTACACCGTGAGGCCCTCCGCCTGGAGCCGCTCCGCCAGGAGCGCCGTCAGCAGCTGGTTCTGGAAGGCGCCGCCGGAGAGCGCCGCCGCCCGGATCCCGTCCGCCCGGGCGAGCTGCGCGCAGCACGCGGCCACCCCGGCGGCCAGGGAGGCGTGGAAGCGCGCCGCGATCCGCTCGCGGGAGCGGCCCGCGCGCAGGTCCTCGATCACGCCGCGGATGAGCGACGGAGTCTCGAGCACCCGCAGGTCGCCCGTTTTCTTCAACGCGGGGAGGGGATAGCAGGCCTCGTCCCGCGCTCCCCCGGCGGCCAGCTCCAGCTCCATCGCCGCCTGTCCCTCGTAGGTCGCCTGTTCCGTCCCGGCGAGCCCGAGCAGGGCGGCGACCGCATCAAACAGCCGTCCCGTGCTGGAAGTCGGCGGGCTGTTGATCCCGCGCTCGATCATCTGGAAGATGAGCCCCACGCGCCGGGTGCCGGCGCTCCGGATCACCTCGACCGCAAGCCGCGCGCTCTCTCCCGGCCCGTACGCCGCCAGGAGGTAGGCCAGCGCCATCCGCCACGGCTGCCGGATCGCCGCCGCGCCGCCGGGGAGCGGCACATACTGCAGGTGCCCGCGGCGGGTAAACCCGTCGCGGAGGCTCCCGGTGAAGAGCTCGCCGCCCCAGATCGCGCCGTCCGCTCCGTAGCCGGTGCCGTCCAGCGCCACGCCGATCACCCGCTCCTCGTCCGGCCGCTCGTTGTCGGCCAGGCAGCTCGCCACGTGCGCCTCGTGGTGCTGCACACCCACCAGCGCGAGCCCGCTCTCGGCCAGCCCCTGGGCGTACTGGGTGGAAAGGTACTGCGGGTGGAGGTCGCACGCTACGGCCTCGGGCCGCAGGTCGAACAGCCGGCAATAGTGGTCGACGGCCTCGCGGTAGGAGCGGAGCGTCTCGTAATTCTCCAGGTCGCCGATGTGGTGGCTCAGGAGCGCGTGCCCCTCTCGCCCGAGGCAGAAGGCGGCTTTCAGCTCCCCGCCGCATGCCAGCAGGGGACGCGAGAACGGCGCGGCCACGGAGAGCGGCCGCGGCGCGTGCCCCCGGGAGCGGCGAATGAAGAGGGGAGGAGGGAACGGGGTCCCGGGGCGCGGGCGGCCGTCCGGCACGGGGGGTGAGAGCACGCTGTCGTCGCATCGCATGTGGATCGCGCGGTTATGCACCAGGAAGCCGTCCGCGATGCCGCCGAGCTGCGCGAGCGCCTCCTCGTCGCGGTACGCGATCGGCTCGTCGGAGCGGTTGCCGCTCGTCATCACCAGGGGCATGCCCGCCTCGTGGAGCAGCAGGTGGTGGAGCGGCGTGTAGGCCAGCATCACGCCCAGCCGCGCCTGGCGCGGCGCAACCTGTGCGTCGATCCGCGCCCCCGCTGAGCCGGCGGCGCGGCGCCGGACCAGCAGCACGATCGGCCGCGCCGGGTCCGTCAGCAGCGCCTCCTCCGCGGGCGCCACGTCGCAGAGTTCGCGGACCTCCGCCAGCTCCGCCATCACGGCGAACGGCTTGTCCTGGCGCGCCTTCCGCCGCCGCAGCGCTCCCACCGCCGCCTCGCTGAATGGGTCGCACGCCAGGTGGTAGCCGCCCAGCCCCTTCACGGCCAGGATGGCTCCCTGCCGGAGGAGCCGCGCGGCCGCGGCGAGGGGGTCGCCCGCATCCAGCTGCCCGCCCGAGGCGTCCAGCAGGCGCACCCGCGGGCCGCACTCCGGGCAGGCGTTCGGCTGCGCGTGGAAGCGGCGGTCCGCCGGATCGTCGTATTCGCGCCGGCACGCGTCGCACATCGGGAAGGCGGCCATGGTGGTGAGCGGGCGGTCGTACGGGACGGAGCGGGTGATGGTGAAGCGCGGACCGCAGTTGGTGCAGTTGATGAACGGGTAGCGGTACCGCCGGTCCGCGGGGTCGAACAGCTCGCGGAGACATTCCCCGCACGTAGCCACGTCCGGCGAGACCAGCGCGCGGTGACTCGCCCCGTCCCGGCTTGCCTCGATCCGGAACTCGCGCTCGCCGCGCACGGGCAGCGGCTGCCAGCAGACCGCCTCCACCACCGCCAGCGGCGGCTGCTCCTCGGTCAGCAGGCGCAGGAACGCTTCGACCCGCTCCCGCCGGCCTTCCACCTCGATCTGCACGCCGTCCGAGTCGTTGCGGACCCACCCGCCCAGGTCGTGACGGCGGGCCAGGGAGTAGACGAACGGCCGAAACCCCACTCCCTGGACCATACCGCGCACCGCCACCTCGCGGCGCTCCCGCGCTTCCGGGCACATGGACGCAGACCGCGCTACATCGACCGCATCTTCATGTAGCGCGCGATCTCCGGCCACTCGCGCAGCGTGATCGCGGCCACCGCCATGGCGACCCCCAGCAGGGCAAATTGTCCGAGCTTCATCCGGTCCTCCCGTTGCCGGTAAGAGCGCCGGCGCTAGTGCCGGCCTGGTACGTATTCTTCCCGCGGCGGGGACCCGGTCACCCCCGCTTCGCCTGCCAGTTTCGCGAGCAGCGCCTCGATCATCTCCACGGCGCCCTCCACGGCGGCATGGACGCGCTCGCTCAACCCCACCTGCACGTCGCCCGCCTCCGGGTCCGTCACCCCCTCCGGCTCGCAGCCGACGAGGTAGGTTCGCGCCGTAAGTCCGCCCAACGAGCGGGCAAGCGCCAGGACCTTTGCCGGCTCCATCCCGTGCGCCT
>CAYQDT010000301.1:0-5502 GCA_964416225.1 uncultured bacterium | reverse complement strand
CCTTCGAGGTCCCGGCGGGGGCGCCAGGGGCGGCCGCAGCGTCGCCGCGCTTCCCAGGACGCCGGGAAGCGCGCAGGCCCGCACCTGACGATCAACCCATTCAAGACGGCGGCGGCGCGCTCCTCCGCGGTCTCCCCGGCCGGAGCCCCTCCAGGCAGGAGGCGGGGCGGACGAAAGGCAACGGGGCACTGCCGCGCAGTGGTGCGCAGTTCGAGATGGAGAGCTAACGGTGCGATTCCTGTCCCATCCGGTCCTCCGCGGCACGTTCTTCTTCGGGTTGCTGGCGGCGGGAGGTTTCGCCATGGCAGACAACCCGGTGCCCGCCCGCTATGACGAGCCGCTCCGGCCGCAGTTCCACTTCACCCCGCAGAAGGGCTGGATGAATGACCCGAACGGGCTCGTCTTTTACGGTGGTGAGTACCACCTGTTCTTCCAGCACAACCCGAACGGGACGGACTGGGTGAACGAGCTGCACTGGGGGCACGCCGTCAGCCGGGACCTGCTCCACTGGAAGGAGCTGCCGGACGCCATCCATCCGCTTCCCATGCCCGGCGGGCGGGTGGCCGGGGCCTGGTCCGGCAGCGGCTTCCTCGATCCAGGAAACACCGGCGGCTTCCGCACCGGCGCCGAGAGCCCCATCGTCGTCGCCTGGACCGCCACCGGCCTCGGCCAGTGCATTGCCTACAGCAGCGACCGCGGCCGGAGCTTCACCCCGTTCTCCGGCAACCCGGTGCTGCCGATGGCTCCGGACCGTCACGGCGATTGGGACCGGGACCCGAAGGTTTACTGGAACGAGGACGCAGGCTACTGGACGATGGCGATCTCGGTTACGCACAAGGGGGTCGACTTCTACTCCTCCCCGGACTTGCAGCACTGGACGTACCGGAGCACCTTTCCCGGACTGTTCGAGTGCCCGGATTACTTTCCGCTGGCGGTCGACGGGAAGGAGAAGCGCCGGAAGTGGGTGCTCTGGGACGCGAGCAGCCGGTACTACATCGGCCAGTTCGACGGCGTGCGGTTCACGGCGGAGAGCGGCCCGTTCGTTCTGGACCGCGGCAGAAACTATTATGCGGCGCAGACGTGGAACGGCGTGCCGGATGGGCGCCGGATCTCCATCGCCTGGATGCGCGATGGGAAATTCCCGGGTATGCCGTTCAACCAGCAGATGGGGTTTCCCAGCACCCTGCGGCTCCGCACGCTGCCGGAGGGCATCCGGTTGACCAAAATGCCGGTCAGCGAACTGGATAAGCTTCACTTCGATACCCGCCGCTGGCGTGGGGCGACCCTCAAACTGGAAGAGAATCTACTCCGCGGCATCAGCGGGGACGCGCTCGACGTGCAGGCGGAGCTGGAGCCGGAGACGGCCACCGCGCTCGAGCTGCGGGTCCATGGCGAGCCGGTCCGCTTCACAAAGGGCACCCTGTCGGCCCTGGGAGCCACCGCTCCGCTTCCGCTCGATCACGGGCGCATCCGGCTGCGGGTCCTCGTCGACCGGACCTCCCTCGAGGTCTACGGCAACGACGGTGCGGTCTCGATGACTTCCGCGCTCCCGCCGTCGCCCGATAACAGCCTGGCGCTCACTGCAGCCGGAGGCGACGCGAAGGTTGTTTCCCTGACGGTGAGCCGGGTGCGCTCGGTGTGGCCGCGCTAGCCCACTCCGCGGTCCGCCGCGCGGGCGGGAGGCCAAGCCCCGGCCCTGCCGGCCACGATGCATCGACGAGGAAGTGCGGAGCCGGATGCTGGGAAAGATGCGACGAGCGCGCCTCCCCGTTTGACCCGCGGCGACTTTCGACGCCCCCACTGCACCCGGGTTCCTGCTTGCGAAAATCGATGCAACGATTGTGGGGCCGGGCCCCGTCCTGAGGGGCGTGGATTGGAGCCGTTGAGCCGCGCTGGTTGCGGTCCGGTTCCGGGGCCCTCTGTTCCCCGCGTTCTTGCTGTCGCATGACGGTGAGTGCGCGGGGGTTTTTATTTTCCGGTCCCGCGGAGCCGCACCGGGCCGGGCAGGCCGTCAGCAGGGAGCCGGCCGAGGCAGGCGTTTACGGGAGAACCCACCGTCGCAGGCGCCGGCCGCTGCCCCTACCCCGGCGGAGCGAGGCGGAACGCGTCGACCGGAACGGAGGCCCGACAGCCGCAGGCGGCGCGAGCCGGTCTCCACAGCTCATCCGCCCACATTGCTTGTCGTCGCGGTGGAGCACCGTTGACCCGATAACCGCCCGTCGGGAGGCCCGCGGATGGGTTTTTCGCGCCGGGTTCGCGGGAATGATGGGGCGACGGCCGTCGTTCCCGGTTGCGCGTAACTCGCTTTCCCGGGCGGCCACCGATCCGAGCGCCGATCGAGATGCCGGAGTGATTCCCATGCCAGACCAGCAGCACGCACAGACGGCAGAGAGCGAAGAGCAGGAGCTTGAAAATCTGCAGCAGCCCATTCCGCGGCAGCCGCAGCAGTTCCCGCCGCAGCACCAGGAGAAGCACCCCGGCACGGAAGCGGCGATGACGCCCCGGCCGATTTACGACGACCCGCGCTACCGGCCGGCCGGCAAGCTGGCGGGAAAGGTCGCGCTCATCACCGGAGGAGACAGCGGTATCGGGCGGGCGGTGGCAGTGCTGTTCGCGAAGGAAGGCGCCGACGTCGCCATCGTTTACCGGGACGAACACCAGGACGCGGAAGAATGCCGGCGCAGCGTGGAGCAGTACGGGCGCCGGTGCATCACCATCGCCGGCGACGTGGGGGATGAGACGTTCTGCCGGCGCGCGGTGGCGCAGGCGGTCCAGGAACTCGGAAAGCTGGACGTCCTGGTGAACAATGCGGCGGAGCAGCACATCGCCCAGGGGCTGGAGCAGCTTTCCGCGCAGCAGTTGGAGCGGACGTTCCGGACGAACATCTTCGGCTATTTTTTCATGGCGAAGGCCGCTCTGGAGCACCTGAAGGAAGGCGCCACGATCATCAACACGGCGTCTATCCAGGCGTTCAAACCCTCGCCCGACCTGATGGACTATGCCGCCACCAAGGCCGCGATCGTCAACTTCACCCGGTCCCTCGCCGAGGAGTTGACGCCCCGAGGCATCCGGGTGAACGCCGTGGCCCCCGGGCCTGTCTGGACCCCGCTGATTCCCTCCTCCTTCTCCGCAGAGGAGACGCGGGAGTTCGGCGGCGACTCGCCGCTCAAGCGCGCGGCGCAGCCCGCGGAGATGGCCCCGGCGTACGTCTATTTCGCCTCCACGGACAGCTCCTATGTATCCGGGGAAGTGCTCCTGCAGACAGGGGGCAAAGTGGCCGGCGGGGCATAACCCGCGCTGTTCCGTGGAAGGTCGCAGGTGCGGATGAGCGGCGGGCCGGATGATCTAAGCGTGGGAGTGCTCCTACACGTGCCCCGCAGCGCCACAGCGGAGGAGTGGCGGCGGTGGGCGCTGGATAGCCAGTTCCCGGGCGGCGTGATCGCGGCGCTCCTGAACGGTGAGGAGCGCCGGCTCTATCCGGAGATTGCCGCGCTCAGCGGCGTTCCGCAGGACCCGGAATGGCACCCGGAGGGTCCCGTCGAGGTCCATACGGCTCATGTGCTGAACGCCGCGGCGGAGATCGCGGCGCGGGAGGCGCTTCCGGAGCAGGAGCGCCTCGTGCTGCTGTTCGCCGCGCTGACGCACGACTTCGGCAAGCCCGGCACCACCCGGCGGCGCCACGTGCGCGGTGGAACTCGCTGGACTTCCTGGGGGCACGAAGCCGAAAGCGTTCCGCTCGCGCGCGGGTTCATGGAGCGCATCGGGATGGACGAGACCGTGGTCCGAAGCGTGCTGCCCCTGGTGGCCTATCATATGGCGTATCGGTGGTTCGAGGACCGGAAGGCGGGCGCGAGAACGGTGCGCCGCCTGGCATCCCGCCTGGCGCCGGCGACGGTTCACTCGCTCGCGCAGCTCATCGAAGCTGACCACTCGGGCCGGCCTCCCCTGCCTCCGGGCCTCCCACCGTCCGCCGAGCGGATGCGGGAACTGGCCCGGAAGCACCCTCGGCTTCCGCCGCTCCGGAACGGGGGTTAATGGGAGACCGGATCTCCGGGAAGGGGGAAGGCCCCTGCCGGGGCGAACTATTCTCGGGCGCGTCGGCACGCCCGTGGGGATATCGCGGAGAGAATCATGGATGAAAACCGCCTGAACCGCAGACAGTTTTTGCTGGGCGCGGGAGCCCTGGCCGGCGCCGGTACGCTCGGCGGCGCCGGACTGGCGCCGGTGCTCGCCGCACCGCGGGCACCGGTATCGCCCGTCCAGATCACCCGGTGTACCGCCTACGATCTTCCCACGCTGATTCAGCGGCTGGACGCAACGCTCAATGGACTGGGCGGACTGAAACGGCTGGCTGCGGGCAAGACCGTGGTGGTGAAGGTGAACATGACCGGTGATCCGACGGGGAGCATCGGCAACCTGCCCGCCAACCGGACCTACCAGGTCCATCCGAACATGGCGCTCGCCACCGCGATCCTGCTGGATCGGGCGGGAGCCAAGCGCATCCGGTTCGTGGAGTGTACCTACAAGAAGGATACCATTGAGGAGTTTTTCCGCTCCGGCGGATGGGACCTCCAGGCCTTGCAGGCGCTGAAGGCGAAAGTGGACTTCGAGAACACGAAGAACCTCGGCAAGGGGAAGGACTACACCCTGGTCAAGGTGCCGTGGGGCGGCTCTCTTTTTCCCGCCTATTACCTCAACCACAGCTATCTGGATTGCGACTCCTACATCTCACTGGCGAAGCTGAAAAACCATTACACGGCGGGCGTGACGCTCTCCGTGAAGAACAACTTCGGCATCACCCCCACCGCGCTCTACGGGCAGGCGGAGCATCGCGAGGACACCACCAACGCACGCGTCGAGATGTTCCATGAGGGGCGGATAGAGCCGGCGGCGGGCGTGCCGAAGGAGCTGGATCCGGCCAGCCCGCGCCGCACCACCTATCGCGTGCCGCGGCACATCGTCGACTCCCTGGGTATCCGGCCGATCGATCTGGCCATCATCGACGGCGTGGAGAGCAACTCCGGCGGTGAAGGCCCGTGGATCGAAGGCGTGAAGCCGCAGCGGGCAGAATTGCTCCTCGCCGGACGGAACGCCGTCTGTACGGATGCCGCGGCGATGCAGGTGATGGGCTACGATCCGCTGGCAAAGGGTGGAACCGGACCCTTCCCCGGCGACAACCACCTGAAGATGGCAATGGATCTCGGCCTCGGCTCCGCGGACCCGAAACAGATCGAGCTCCGCGGGCTATCCCTGGAGCATGCGCGTCACCCGTTCGGCTGGGAGCCGAAGAGCCGCAACTACTGATCCCCCGGCGGATCCATTCAGCGATAGAGAGGCCGCGGCGGCACCACCCGCCGCGGCCTCTTTGCATCTGCTGCCTCTCCTTCCCGGCGGCCGCCTCCGTGCCCTTGCCGTCCGGACCCGTTCGCTGGCGAACGATCCCCCACGCCGCGTCCGGCAGCCCTCCGGGGCACCGCGGTCTGCGCCGCGGATCGGACGAGA
>CAYQDT010000300.1:0-5502 GCA_964416225.1 uncultured bacterium | reverse complement strand
GGGACCAGATGGCGGTGCACGTGCCTCTCTCGGAGACGGCGCAGGCGGAAGCCCGGATCCTGATGCTCTCCACCCAGAACCTCTTCTCCCCCGCCCACGGCGGGCCGATCGTGGCGCCCCAGCAGGACATCGTGCTGGGACTCTACTACATCACGGAAGAGAAGGATGACGTGAAGGGCGCCGGCAGCCTCTTCGGCAGCCCCCAGGAGGCGATGAAGGCCAACCAGATCGGCGACGTCCATCTGCTGGCCCCCATCCGCGTGCGGGTCGACTACACCGCGGATGACGGCGAGGCGTCGAAGCGGGTCATCGAAACCACGATGGGCCGCATCTACCTCAACGACATCCTGCCGCCCAAGCTGCGCTACCGCCCGAACTACATCAGCAAGCGGATGGTGAAGGGCGACCTCTCCAAGATGATCTCGGAGTGCTACCGCAAGTACGGCGCCACCCGCACCATCCAGCTGCTGGACGACGTGAAGGCGCTCGGCTTCCGCTACTCCAGCGTTTCCGGCGTGACCGTCTCCATGACGGACATGGCGGTGCCGGGTCGGCGCGGTGAGATCATCGCTCGGACGGAAGATGAGGTGCGGAAGGCGAACAAGGCGTTCCAGCGCGGTATGTTGACGGCCGAGGAGCGGCGGACCCGCGTTCTCAACCAGTGGCAGACGGCGGCCACCGACGTGGGCAAAGCGCTCATGGAAGGCCTGGACCGCTACAACCCGCTGAACATGATCGTTACATCCGGCGCGCGCGGCTCCGCGCGGCAGATCACGCAGCTCTCCGGGATGCGCGGTCTCATGTCCGACCCGTTCGGCCGTCTCATCGAGGACCTGCCGATCAAGTCGAACTTCCACGAAGGGCTCTCCGTACTCGAGTTCTTCGTGTCCACCCACGGCGCTCGAAAGGGTCTGGCCGACACCGCGCTCCGAACCGCGGACGCCGGCTACCTGACACGGCGCCTTGTGGACGTGGCGCAGGACGTGATCGTGCGGGACGTGGACTGCGGGACGACCAACGGGATCTACGTCAGTGAGATCCGCGAGGGCCGCCAGCAGCTGGAAGGCCTGGCGGACCGGATCCGCGGCCGCTACGCGCTCGAGGACATCTACCACCCCGAGACCGGCGACCAGCTTGCCGAGTCGAACGGGGAGATCTCGGACGCGGCGGCCGGCGCCATCGAGGCGGCCGGGATCTCGACCGTGGGTATCCGCTCGCCGTACACCTGCGAGCTCCGCCAGGGCATCTGCGCCAAGTGCTATGGACGGGACCTCGCCCGGGGCGGGCTGGTGGAGGTGGGCACCGCGGTCGGCATCATCGCGGCACAGTCCATCGGTGAGCCGGGCACGCAGTTGACGATGCGGACCTTCCACACGGGTGGCGTTGCCGGGGAATACCTCACCGGCGTTGCCGAAGTGAAGAAGAAGAAGCAGGAGACGCTGAAGCTCATCCACCGGGACGTGGAGGAAGGGATCGTCGAATTCGGCGAGGAGACCGGCGAGCGGGAGCGGGTGAAGGCCATCCAGGCCGTCCTCAAGGTGCTCGAGGAGCAGGTCCGCGGCCTGCTTCGGGTCGTGGAGCTCTTCGAAGCACGGAAGCCGAAGGGGCAGGCGATCATCTCCGAGGTTGACGGCGAGGTGCTGGAGATCGACGCGCGCGGTCTCCGCCAGGTGATCATCCGGACGGAAGAGAGCATCGAGGACCACAACCGGATCATCGGTGAAGTCTCTGCAGACGATATCGAGCTGCCGGCCACCGCCGCGGTGCTGGTGAAGGCGGGAGACCAGATCACGGACAAGCTCTTCAAGCAGATCCGGGATGCGGGCATCCTGACCGTGCGCCTGCGGAAGAGCTACATGGTCCCCTACCGCGGCAATCTGGAAGTGCAGCAGGGGCAGGTGATCCGGGCCGGCGACCGGCTGACGGAAGGCCCGCTCGATCCCCACAAGGTCCTGGACCTGCAGGGAGTGCGCGGCGTGCAGGAGTACCTCGTGCGCGAAGTGCAGGCCGTCTATAAGAACCAGGGTGTCGACATCAACGACAAGCACGTGGAGATCATCGTCCGCCAGATGCTCAAGAAGCGGAAGATCGTCCACGCCGGGGACACGATGTTCCTGCCGGGCCAGGTCGTCGACAAGTTCGAGTTCGAGGACGAGAACCGGCGCGTGGAGAATGCCGGCGGCACCGCCGCGACCGCGGAGTGGATGCTGCTCGGAATCACCGAGGCGTCGTTGCAGACGGAGAGCTTCCTCTCCGCCGCTTCGTTCCAGAAGACCACGCGGGTCCTCACCGAAGCCGCCGTCCGCGGCAAGCGGGACCACCTGCAGGGCCTGAAGGAGAACGTCATCATCGGGCGGCTGATCCCGGCCGGCACCGGTCTTCCGCGGTACCGGAACCTGGACGTGGCGGTGAAGACGGAGAACGGCGAGTTCGAGGTCGTCAAGCCGCTGCCGCGCCAGATGACGCTCCAGGACGTGGACGTGCGAGGAATGGAAGAGGCGCTCTCGCCGCTGGATCTCGGCCAGCTCGCGAGCCCGGAGCCGCTGCCGCACGCCTCCTCCGACGGCGCCGGCGACGAGGACAACGGAGATACGGATGCTTCGCTGGCGGATCTCGGCTTTGCCGTGACCGACCTGAGCGGTGGCTCCGAGGCCTCCGACGAAGAGGACGACTTCTAAAAGGAAGCCGTCAACAGGGTGAAGCAGCCCGGCCGCGAGCATTCGCGGCCGGGCTGCTTTTTCATGGTGCAGGGGGTGGGGGTAAGCCGTCCCCCGTCTCGAAGCCTCGCTTGCAGCGATTCCGGAGATCCCACCGACGAGCGCTCGCTGCCGGTGGTGCGGAGCCGGCGCCGGCGAGCGCTGCCGGAGCGATTCGAACGGGTGTCGCGTGCCGGCAGTGGCGGGCGGCGGCCGGAACCGAAGGCGCACGACACAGAGCCGCATGGGCCGGGAGTGCACGTTCTTCGGGATTCGGTTCGGCCTCGCGGGCCCGGCGACAGCCTTGGCGCGCAGCCGCTCACCGGCCACAGGAGCACGGTATGGAGGCTGCACGGCGCTCTAAGAGTTCGCTGCGTCGTGTGAGTTCCGTCACCTGACGACCCCATCGGGTCAGCTTTCGGACCGCCCAATGGAATAAAAGGAGCTGGTGCCCGAACTCGCCCGCATCCGCAGACGAACCGCGACCACGGCGCTCCAGATGCCGCTCCAGGCGGCCGATGCGCGTCGTTCCCCCTGCCTCGAGCAGCGCGGCTCCCGGGTCGGGCGCAGGGAAATCCGCCGGCACCGCCTCGTGGTGCAGCGATCGGTCCCGGGGTACTTCTTTACAAACAATTCAGGATGGGCCGCAGCGCCGGCACTGCATAATCAGACTAGAGTCTGAATTACGATCGAAACCCGTCGGGCCTGCCAGGATCGAGTGCCGTGGGCGAGGGGCCGGCCGAGAGAACCGCTCCTTGCATCCGATGAGTGTTTGCTGACTGCCCAATCTCGTGGTGAGCGGACCTGGCGATCCAAGGGTGCGCGCTCACGGCACGCGAGTGGAGCAGGCCGCCCTCGCTCGAGTCGCAGGCCCATTCTCACCCCGCCACCACGCATCTCCCCGCTCCCCACTCCCCGTCCGGATCTCCATGGCCTCAGACGAACAAGCGCGCCTCCTGACCCTCCTGGGAGCCCTTCGAGAGCGAGGGCTTGCCCACCTGGCCCCTCGCGTGCCGTTTGTGAAGGGAGCGGTCTTCGGGCGCCAGGGCGAGCCCTGCACCTCATTGTTCGTCATTGCAAGCGGCCGCGTGTTACTCCGGCTCCGCACCCCGCGCGGGGAGGAGGGAGCCGTTTACCTCCTGGGGCCGGGCGACCTCTTCGGAGAGGGCTCCATGCTTCCGAATGGGATTTGGCTGTACACGGCGGAAGCAGTCACGCCGGGGGTGGCCCACTCAATCGCGGTCGCCGATGTGGTGCCGTTCGCCGGCTCCTGTCCGGAGTTTGCGGCGCACCTCTTGAGACGGATGGCCGCACGCCTGCACCAGGCAAACCGGCGCGGCGGTCTGATCACGGTCCAGGGTGCGCGCGAGCGGGTGCTGGGTTTCCTGGCGGTGATCGCAGAGTCACAGGGTGAGCGCCACGGGGACGAGGTCTGGGTTTCCCTCACCGTCACCCAGGGTCAGCTCGGGGAGATGCTGGGGCTGGCGCGGGAGACCGTTTCCCGGGTGATCAGCGAGCTCTCCGCAGAGGGTCTCATCCGTCACGTGAGCCGGCGCGGGTTCTGGATTCGCGGGGCGGCGCTGACCTGTGTCCTGCTGCTCCTGCGCGATGCGCCGGCGCTGCTGTCCGCCCTGGCACGGCCGGGCTAGGGTTCGCCTGCGCTGTCATCCGGAGCGGGTGCCCGCTCGCCGTACCGGCGCACGTAGCCGGCGAGCGCGCTGCGGTACGCGGAGGCGAGCGGCTCGGACGAGTCGTGACCATCCGCTCCGGAAGCCCGATGGACCCCTGCCCGGAGCACCTCGATTCCCCCTTCCAGATCACCCTCCGCCGCCAGCATGACCGCAGTGGCAATATCCCGATGGAGTGTTTCGAGGCTGAGCTCTTCCGTCATCTTGTGAAGCACCGTACGCTGCCCCGCAAGGCTGCGGAGCCTCTCCCCTGACGTCACGCGGCGGTATCGGGTTCGAAAAACTTCCACCCTTAGGATGACGCGGACCAGCCGTCGCGCTGGTGTTCTGGAGCCGCTCCGGCGGGCGAAGCGTGGCGGTACTGCTGGCGCCTGTCGCCGGGGAGGTGCCTCGGGTGCGCCGGAGCGGGCCGCTTCGGGCGCCGGGGCCGTCCCCGCGCGTGCTATAATCCGGAGGATCCGCTCCACCGACAGCACGCGAGGCCGCACCGGTGGGCACCGTCACCCGCCGACCGGCGGCTCCCGCCGGCTGCCGCGGCGGAGCGTGGCGGCGTATCACCCGCGCCCGAGCTATCCGGGGATGAGCACCGTGATCGAAGCCGTTGACTCCCTCCACCGCCGCGCTCGCCGCCTTTCGCCGGTCCGGACCGTTCGCCGCCGCGCCGCGTACTCCTCGCGCTGATGGCTCGTCCCGCCCGAAACAGGCCGCGGCCCCGAACCGGCCCCGTGCGAGCGCCCCAATCCGTTCCGGCGGCGGCCGCCCCGCAGATTCCACTGGAGCAGCGCCTGTTCGGGATGGTCCTGATCGCGGCCGCTCTGCTGCGTCTCGGCATCCTGTTCGCGACGCACTACACCTTCGAGGACTCGCTGATCACGCTCCGGTACGCGGAGAACCTGGCCCATGGCCTGGGCTTTGTGTACAATCCCGGTCAGCGGGTCCTCGGTACCACCACCCCGCTTTTCACGCTGCTGCTGGCGCTCTTCGCGAAGATAGGGCTCAACGCCCTGGAACTGGGAAAGCTGCTGAACGTCGCCGCGGACACGCTGCTGAGCGCCGTCGTGTACCGCTGGCTCCGTGCGGCCGGTGCGCCGGCGTCCGCTCTCCTCGCGGCCTTCGTG
>CAYQDT010000299.1:2242-5513 GCA_964416225.1 uncultured bacterium | reverse complement strand
GTTCGCGCGACCGAATTGGAATTGTGAGGAACTTGATAACGTTAGAAGCCGCGCACCTAGATACCGGTAACTGCAACGTCCTCATCAACCTCGCGTCGAACCTCCTGAGATCCGCCGAAGGGCACTTCGAACGATTGATTGGCGAGACCGTGAAGGATCACTTCGATAAGCTAAAGGAAGCTGCAGTCCAAGCTCAGGGGAAGGTGGATGCGATAGGGCAGCAGATCAACTCGCTTATCGATGCGTTTCTTAAGAATCTTCTTGCAACTGCCGGTTTTCTAATATCAACGGTGCTGACGAAGATCATAGATCCCACGTATAACAAGGTATATCCGTTTATTGCTAGTGCGTTTGCAATTTATCTAATCATTAGCACGGTGGTGTATTATCCTGTGACATGGTGTAGTTTTAAGTACAACCGCGATGATTACGAGCGAAACGAACGCAGTTACGAAAGGATGTTTGGAAAAGATGACCTAGAACAATACATCGGCACCTCCTTTCACAGCCGAAAGAAGCTCTTCAAGGTCACATTTTCCGTGACGCTTGGGCTTTACATCATTCTCGCCCTCGTGAGCGGCTACCTTGCCACAAGTGGGCATTTGGCCCAATTGGTCGGCGCGTCCAGTCAAACGGCGCGGCCGAGCATCAGTATTTCTGGGAAGCAACAATCACCATCATCGCGCATCAGTGCGCCTGCCAACCGCGACGCGCATTCGGCGGAACATGGGGAGTAGCACTGGAGGTGGGACCAGGTCCGTGCTCGATGGCCGAACCCTCACTGTGACCGAGCAAGCCACTTTCCGCGTGATTCTGGCGTCAGGCTGCAAACCTGCCGTCTTCCACCTCCCGCGCCTGGCCTAGAGAGGCAAGCGTCTCCAGCAGCATCTCTACCCGTGGTATGCGGCTGGATGCGGAGCCCTTGAAGCTGCGCGCCAGTTCCGCCGCGGTGACCACACCAGCGTGCGCTACCAGTGCCGCGCGCACCGCCTTGGCCTGCTCCGGCAAGGTCTTCGGCCACTCCAGCTTCTCCGACGGGCCAGCCGCGACAGCTGGCGCCTCTCCCTCGCCGGTCTCCAGCGCCGTCTGTCCGAAGCCCTGCGGGTTCTGGAACTCCGGCCGCAGCCACCGGATCAGGCCGCGGCGCTCTTCCGCCGCGCGCTCCGCGTTCAGGGCGACCAGCCGCTCCAGGATCTCCTCATCCGTGAGGGTGGCGGGCCAGCCGTAGGCGGCGAACATAGCGGCGTCCAGCTCATCGTGGAGCTGCTTCAGGGTGGAGACGAGTCCCTGTTCGTTGATCGCTCGCTCCCGATCCGTGAGCGGATCTCCGGCGCGGAGCTTCTCCAGGACGTTGTACATGTCCGTCAGCGTCAAGCGGGGATGCTGGGCCTGCTGGCGCTTGCGGTGGGCGTCCACTTGCTCCGCCAGGTCTGCGATGGTGTGCCTATGCATGTCATCACAGTCTGGGAATGGGAACTTGTCGAAGCAATTGGTCTTGGCGTACACGGGATCGTTGCCTGCGCCCAGCCGCCCGCCCGCCGCTAACGCCCAGGTGATGTGGACGCGGCTTGAAAGCACTCCAAGCAAGAATGCGTCGCCGCTGCCGATGACCACCAGCTTGTGCTCGGGCCTTACGCCGCCCTCCAGGAACGTGAACGTGCGGTGACGTGATGTTTCAGACGTTGCGATGTAGCGTGGCAACCCTTCGATGGCAGCGCGAACCTGCTGATTGCTGCGGCGGTGTAGCCACCACTGCGCGCGAAGGCGGGGATCGCGGTTGGTTTGGCGCTCTGGGTAGACCCGTTCGAGCAGGCGCTGGTAGATCGCCGGTACTCGGGCGCGAAGTTCGGTCTCACTCCACCCGGCTGGATCAATGACGAGGACGCCCCGAGGGGAGTCGGTCAAGTCGTGACCATTGCGCAACGGGTAAATGAGGCCCGCGCTAGCAGGCTCTCTCGCGATTATTTCCTCAGCCTCGCTCGCAGTAAGAACAAAACCACGGCTGCCGAGGATTAGACCCGTGCTCGCAAGTAAAGCGTTAGCCTGGAGTGCCGAGGCTGAAGTAACCTCAGCACCGACGCTCAGATCGGGGTGGATCTTGCCTGTGCAGAATCGCAGTTCGACATCGGGGTCTTCCCCAGGACGCTCGATCTCCCTGGTAACCACTGCCAGTGTCCCCGCGCCGCAATTCGGTGCTGCCACCGTCATCGCGATGCGAACGGCCGCGCTCTGAGCACTGTCTGACCACGGGTGATTGGGAACCGCGAACGCAAGATGAGATGGTGGGTCGTCGGTTAGTGCCGCATTTACCACACGGCGATTGAAGGTCTGGGAGATGCTCTTGGTAGTAATCAGGCCAAAGCGCCGGATGGCCCCGCGCCGAAGTAATTGGGCGGAACGATGCCACCAGTACATGACGAAGTCACAGCCATCGGGCACGGCGTCGCGGTAGGCGCCTCTTAATGCCTCGATGTAACCTTCGCCAAGCGCCGTGAGCAGGTAGAGCTTCCCCACAAATGGTGGGTTGCCGACCACGAAGTCAGCTTGCGGCCACTCTGGAACGTGCGGGTTTACGTACCTCGAAGCTGGAACCTGCGCGGTCTCGTCCGGCACATTCTGACCCGTTGCCGGGTGCCGCCTGAAGGATCGCCCGTCCCAGCGCATCACCGGCTGACCGTCCTCGTCCAGCAGCGGCTCCGTGCCGTCATACGCCAGCACGGCGTCCCGACACTCGATGTTGTGAAACTTGCGGATAACCGGCTCTTCCGGCAGGGCATCGCCGCGAGTGCGGAAGTGCCACTGGAGGTAGCCGATCCAGAGGACCAGGTCCGTGATCGCCGCGGCGCGGGGATTGATCTCGATGCCGAGGAGCTGGTGCGGATCCACCGTGAGGGTGCGGCCTTCCAGGTCCAGTCGCCGCTGCCCGAAGCTGTCCAGCGTGTTCAGCACCTCGCCTTCCAGCCGCTTCAGGTGCTCCAGCGCCACATAGAGGAAGTTGCCGCTGCCGCAGGCGGGGTCCAGCACCCGCACCTCGCAGAGCTGGCGGTGGAAGTCCACCACCTGAGCCGCAGCTTCCTTCAGCTTGCCGTCGTTCGCCAGCGCCACGGCGGCGACGCGCACGGCTTCCCAGTCTTCCCGCAGCGGCTCCACGAGGGTGGGCAGCACCAGCCGCTCCACATAGGCGCGCGGCGTGTAATGAGCGCCGAGTTGGTGCCGCTCCAGCGGGTCGAGGGCGCGCTCCAGCAGCGTGCCGAAGATGGCCGGCTCCACG
>CAYQDT010000299.1:792-2232 GCA_964416225.1 uncultured bacterium | reverse complement strand
CCGGCACGCCTCGATGAGGAGGTCCAACTGCTTCGCGGTGAGGGGCAGAGCCTCGCAGTTCTCGAAGAGACCGCCGTTGAACTGGATGAGCCGCTTGCGGATGACGGGAGACATGCCGCCCGTGTTCATTGTTCCCCAGAGGGATTGGACCAGCTCCGGGAAGGTGTCCACGCCTTCCGTGCGGATGTACTCCAGCAGCTCCGTGAAGCTGCCCTGCGGAATCAGCTGCACGTCTTCCGCGAACATGGTGAAGATGCAGCGCATGAGGAACTGCGCGGCGGCTTCCGGGGCGTGACCGGACTGCTCCAGAGAGCGGGCGAGGACGGCGAGCTGGTCCGCCACCTCTCGGGTGACGCGAGCGCTGCGGCGGCTGGGGTCCAGGGAGAGCGGATCGGTCCAGATGGCCCGCAGGCGCTCCCGCTTCTTCTCGTCCAGGAGATCCCGCAGAACCAGGCGGTGGCTGCGCGGGTCCGGGAACGGGGTGTAGGTCTTGCCGGCGCGGGAGAAGTCAGCGTACAGCTCGATGGAGTAACCCACGTCCACCACGATCAGGAACGGCGGCCAGCCTTCGGAGACGGGCAGGGCGCGGGCGTACTGCTCCGCCTGGCCGCGGGCGGCGAGCATGGCATCGTCCCAGCCCTGGGTGCCGCGCGTGGCGGTGCCCTTCTTCAGCTTGCGTGCCTTGCCGTCCAGGCCAGCGGCGTCCGTCTTTTCGCTGCCCTGCTTGGCCTCCAGGACGAAGCAGCCCTGGCGGTAGAGGTCGATGCGGCCGGTGCTGGTGGTGCCGTCTCCGTTCCGAAAGGTGACGGCCTTCTCGAAGACGTAGGTGTTCTGCGCTTCGTGAGGACCGGAGGGGTCCGGCCGCGGGACTTCCAGCACGTCGCAGAGCTCATAGAGAAAGCCGGCGTAGTTGGCGCGCTCGGCGGCTCCGGACGTTTCCCAGCGGCGGATGAACTCATGAATGGGGTCCGCGACGACCGCGCTCTTACTCATCCCTCGCCGTCTCCACTAAAGAACTCCGCCGTGCGCTCCAGGAAGTCCGGTCGCAGCGAGGACGCCAGCCCCAGCTTCCGTATACCGTCCACCTTCTCCATCAGCGTGGAGAACGGTAGGAAGCCGCACACTTGCGCCAGGGGCTTGTCCCGAAGGGCGAAGGTGGGACGCAGGATCTCCTGCTGCACCTTGTTGCGGCGCTCGTCCGGAGCGACGAGGTAGAGGCGGATGTCCAGATTGGGCTGGAGGGCGAGGAGGTCACTCATCCGAAGTAGCCCGGAGTAGACGCTGGTAGTGCATTCGATCTCGAATGCCGCCGTGATCGAGTTGCCCTTTAGCCAGAGCAAGTCGATGTGCTCGATGGTCCGGTTGGTGGCGTCGTTGAACTGGGTGGGCAGTTCAGCCACCATCTGCGGCAGCGCCCCGAGGGTGCTCCCGTTGTAAGTC
>CAYQDT010000299.1:0-782 GCA_964416225.1 uncultured bacterium | reverse complement strand
GTTCCGCGCTACCCACACGTCCAGCCCCATCTCCGCCCCGAGCGTGAACAGGTGGTACTGGATCTCCGTATGGCGGGTGGTGCTCTCCGCCTCTTCGCGCAGGGCGACCGACACGGGCGCTGGAGCGGGCGGCTCTTCCGGTTCGGGTACCGAGACGAGAGTTGGAACGACCGTCTTCCCTTTCTTCTGCTCTGCCTGGTAGAACGGCCGGCGCGCCAACTTGCGCGGGTCCACGGGGCGGGAGACCGGGGCCTGCTCCGCCGCGCGGAGAAGCTGGAGGATGTGCTCGTCATCCGCGGTGCGCTTGAAGAGGTTGGGGCTCTGGCGAATGAACGCTTTGAACTTGCCCGACTCCTCGGGGGTCTCGTAGAAGTCCACGCGGCCTTCTAGCTCCTTCATCGGGACGCCGTGCTCCGGGTCCAGAATCACCAGTGGCCGTACCTCGAAGCGGACGGGGAAGTCGTCATGCTCCCAGATGGAGGACTGGTCGGTGCTGGGGCCGACCACTTCCAGGGCGCCGATCCAGCGCATGACGCCGGTGAGGTAGCAGAGGAAGATGTCGCCGGGATGGACCTGGCCGACGACGTTGCGCATCCGCTGGCGGAAGCCGCTGATCCGGCAGCCGGCCTGACGGAACTCCTGCCAGGTACTGCCGGTGAAGAGATCGAGCCAATAGTTCATGGGAGTGGAACGGGGACGAGCGTTCTCAACTTCAGCAAGCGATTATACGAGTCCTCGGAGATAGGGCGGTCCGCATTGCAGTATCTGGGAAATAGAGCAGG
>CAYQDT010000298.1:0-5516 GCA_964416225.1 uncultured bacterium | reverse complement strand
ATCGACTCGTCCACGGCGCTCTGCCCCTCCACCACCCGGCCATCCACCGGAATCTTTTCCCCCGGACGCACCAGGACCAGGTCCCCGGGCTGCACCGCCTCCACGGGGAGCTCGAGCTCCTGCCCCGCGCGAAGGACATGGGCCGTCCGCGCTTGCAGGCCCGCGAGGCTCCGGATGGCATCGCCGGTGCGGGCTTTCGCGCGGGCCTCCAGCAGGCGCCCGACCAGGATCAGCGCGATGATCACCGCGGCCGCCTCGAAGTAGACGGGCGGGGCCCCGCCGCCGTGCGCGTGGGCGCCCGCCGTGCCGGCGCTCACCGCGCCGGGAGCCACGGTGGCCGCTACGCTGTAGAGGTAGGCCGCGCCCGTTCCCAGCGCGATCAGGGTGTTCATGTCCGCGGCCCGGTGCCGGATCGCTCCCCAGGCGCTCGTGAAGAACGGCCGGCCGGCATAGAACAGCACCGGTGTGGTGAGCAGGAGCTGGAGCCAGCGGCTGCCCGGGAACTCCAGGTGCGCCATTCCCAGCACCGCAACGGGAATCCCGAAAAGCAGCGCCGTCACCAGCCTCCGCCGGAGATCGCGGTATTCCTCTTCGCGCGCTTCCTGCTCCCAGTCCCGTGCCTCCGCCGCTCCGGCCTCGCTGCCCGCGGCGCTGGCCGTACCGCGGACGGCGCGCCCCTCCGGCGCCGGCGGCTCTTCCACCACGCCGTACCCTGCGTTCTGGATCGCCTGCGCCAGGTGCGGCCGGTCCGTGACCGCCGGGTCATACGCAACCGTTGCCCGGTGCACGGCGAAGTTCACGGCGGCGTCCTGTACCCCGGGGCTGCGCCGCAGCACCTTCTCGATCCGCGCCGCGCACGCCGCGCAGGTCATTCCGGTGATGGGCAGCGTGACGCGCTCCGGACCGTTCGCGGCCGCCGGCGCGCCCGGCCCCGGATCGGGTGAGGGGCGGCCCGGACCAGCCGCTCCGGGAGACGCCGCACCGGCGTACCGCCGCGGGTCCTGCTCGAAGCGCTCCCGGCATCCCGCGGAGCAGAAGTAGTACGTGCGATCGCCGGAGCGGGTGCTGGCGCCAGCCTGATCCGGGTGGATCTCCATCCCGCAAACGGGATCCTTCAGTGATCGCGCCGTAGCCATGCCTAGCTCCCCTTCCCGTCTTCGACGATCAGCTTCCCGCGCAGCATGTTCATTCCGCAGGTAAAGGTGAACTCGCCGGCTTTTTCCGGAGTGAACTCCACCGGCGTCGTCTCGAACGCGGGCAGCGTGCGGGCGATGCCGAAATCGCCGAAGAGCACGGTTTCGGAGCAAGACGCGCTCTCATCGCGGTAGAAGTTCAACCGGACCGGCCGGCCCGCGCGCACCACGATCACATCCGGATCATAGCCGCCCCGCACCACGACCCGCACTTCCTGCAGGCCTCCCGCTCCGGCGGTGGCGGTCACGCGCTCCCGCTCCGCGAGGAAGAAGTACCACACCACCCACCCCATCGCTCCCAGTCCACCCACCGTCACCGCGATCTGTGCCGTGTCCATTCGTCCACCTCACCCCGCGCTCCGCGTCGCCGCGGCGGCTCGTCCGGCGTTCCAGTTCCGCGTCCGTGCTTCCCGCACTTCGCCGCCCGATATACCCCGCAGGGGTATCCACAACCTCAATATACCCCCGGCCGGAGCCGGTGTAAAGCGAGGCAGCCGGGTTGGTGCGGGGGAGACGGTCCGGCGTGGCAGTCCGGGGCGCGGCGGCTACTTGAGAAAGCGGGAGAGGGCGCTGCGGACCTCCGCCAGCAGCTCCGGGTGGCGTCCGTCCTCCGCGGAGAGGACACAGCTTTCGAGGTGGCCGGTCAGGAGCTGCACTCCGAGCTGGTCCAGCGCCGAGCGGACGGCCGCAATCTGATGCAGCACGTCCACACAGTAGCGCTCCTCGTCCACCATTTTCTTGATGCCGTTCACCTGGCCGGCAATCCGGTTGATCCGGATGGTTGCGTCTTTCTTCACTTCCGGCAGCACTGCAAGGCCCTCTCTGATACGGCGCGGGGGTATCTCCGTTTCTTTCCCCTCCACCCTATCCCGGATTCCGCATGACGAAACCGGCGCCGGAGGTGAAAGGGAGAACAGAGGCGGGGACCGGGAAGAGGGTGTGGACCGAAGCGCGCCTGCCGCCGGGATCGTCGTCCACCATGCACTCTCCCCTCCATTTCGCTCCATCGGCTCCGTTGGTCCGTGGCAATGCTCCGGTCTCACCGATGTGCTCCACGGCGAAGAAACCCCGCCGGCATCCGGAAGGGGAGGTGCGGAGCCCCCGCACCGCTCGCATCCCGGGGGGATGGACGGCAAAGGTGGAGCCCCTTGCTGCCAGCGGCGGCAGAATGGAGCGGGGGTGCAGTTTCCGGCGGCAGCCCGCGCGGACCCGGCGGGACGGCGGAGGGGCCGGTGCCCGCTCCGCCGTTCCCGCTGCTGGGTGAGCCGGACGGATTCGCTGCCGGCCGAGCTATTGAGGCTGCTGGACCAGCGAATAGCTCACGCCTGGATGCGCTAATGTGAGTTAATGGATGAGGAGAAAGGTGCCGTCCGGCTTGGCCGCGGCCGCAGCCAGGCCCCACACCGGAATGCCGCCCTCCAGGCGCCCGCGCTCCGGCAGCGGACGGCCGGCGGCGTCGTAGAGCTGCCACTCCAGCGCCCCGCCCCGGTTCCAGCCGGTGCCTTCCGTCCAGGCGAAGAGCGTCTCCCCGGCACGGTTGACCGCGAGCGCGGGATGCTTTCGGTTGCTCCCAGTGCCGGGTGCCGCGTGGACTCCGGTCAGCCCGCCGGACTGCGGATCGACGCGCCCGAACTTCACCTGTCCCTGCGTCTCCCACGCCGCCAGCACCCCATTCGGACCCTCGACGAGGGCCTCGCTGCTCATCGGTCAGCTATCCACCACCCATGGATCGATGCGGGCGCCCGTGAAGGTGCGGCCCCGGTCCGTGGAAGAGAGCAGCACCATGTCCCGCTCCGTCCGGTTGGCGGCCATCCGGTAAAGGACGTGCACCCCGCTCTGCCCATCGGCAAAGGCCTTGACGCCGCAGCACGGGCAGGCGCCCGTCGGCTGGCTCCAGGCCGCCGTCTCCCGGGAGAAGGTTCGCCCGTCGTCCGTGGAGCGCGCCACCCAGAGACGCCGCTCTCCTTCGCGCTGCCCCGTATGCTCACCCGCCTGCCAGGCCACGTACACCTGTCCGTCGGCATCCGCGGCGATGGAGGCGCCGCCGTCCAGGGCGGTCGTGGCCTGCATCAGGTTCCGCTGCGGCTCGAAGGCGGTGCCCGCGTCGTTGAGGCGGGCGTACAGGAGCGGGGCGCTGCCCTCCGGGCCCTTCACTCCGGCCTTGTCCGATCCGCACCAGACCACGTGGACCCGGCCCTCCTTGCCCAGGGCAAGCTGCACGCCGCGTATAGTGCCCATCGCCACGGCCGATCCCGGACGGCTCGCGATCGGGATCGGCGCCGACCACCCCGCGCCTTCGCGGCGGGTGTAGTACGGATCGGCGGCGCCCGCCGCGCCTTTCAGGTAGACCACGTGGATCGTACCGTGTGCGTCAACCGCCGCCTGCGGCTGATATCCGCCCTCCGGCAGCCGCACCATCTGCACGCGGGCGCCAACCGCCGCGCCGGCCGGGGACGCGCCGCCGTCCAGCAGCGCGAGCAGCCCCGCGGTGGCTGCCGGCGCTGCCGCCGCGGCGCCGAGAAGAAAATGCCGTCGCTGCATCCACCCAGCTCCTTGCAAAGATCCGTAACCGCACCCGTCCGTCTCAAGCGCGCCGGAAAAGGCGACCGCTCGTCCTTCCACTGACACCGACTGAGGACGGAAGTTTTGGAAAATGCGTCGCTGGCGAGCCCGGAGACCGGGGAGATGTTGCTGACATCCAGCGCCGCCGCTCGTAGGATGGCATGGGACTGCTCGTCCGGTCTACTGGGTCCTCCGTCCTCGAAGGACCGCGGCCGGCGGGGCAGCGCACAAAAGATCGTTCACCCGGTCCGATTCTACGGGTATAGATACTGGGGAGCCGTACCCGGTCGATCCATCATACCGTGAGACAAAAGCCGCTCGCCATCCTGGCCCTCCTGGCCTTTCTGCTGTCCCTGTTCTCCCCCGTGAGGACCAGCTGGTCCTGTCCGGATGGGACCGCCTGCGTCAGCCACGGACATGGGTACGTCTGTGCCGGCGGGCACTGCGGCAGCCACGGCTCCTGCTGCGTCATCACGAAGCCGTGCGAGTGCCGGCATGGCGCCTGGCCCGGGTTTGGGCCGCCCGCCCCGCGTAGAGCCCAGGTGCAGGCGCCGGACCATTGCCGGTTCACGGTCTCCGCCGGACCCGTACTGGTGGCGGTTACCGGCGGTCAAGCGGCGGCCCCGGCGCATCCCGCTCTGCTGGTCCTTCCCACCGGCGTTCTCCGTCTCACTTCCATCCGCCCGGCGTGGCGGTCCGAGCACACCCTCGGCTACCGGCCGCCGCCGCTCCTCCTCCAGGGGCCTTCCCGCGCCCCGCCGGCTGCGTAGCATCCACCCGATCCCAGCGCTCCTCGAGCGCACCTCGCGGCACGCCTACGCGCGTCCGCTCAAGCCGGAATCGCTTGCCCCATGGGCAAGAAAGGATGACTACGATGTCTGTGAAACTTGCTGCTCTCGCGGCCCTGCTGGGGCTGCTCACCGTCACGGGCCCCGCCCAGGCGAAGCCCGCCTCCGGCGCTGCCTGCTGCGCCGCCAAAACCCGCTGCTGTGCCCAAGCCCGCGCCTGCTGTGACCGCCCTGAGCGGGCCGGCTGCTGCAGCTCTGGAGCTTCCTGCTGCGCAGGGAAGGACTGCTGCGGAGCGCGAGCGGCCGCGGCGCCCTGCCCGGCCACCGGCCGCAGCCGCGCGTTCTGCTGCGCCGGCAAGGCCGCTCCGATGCCGCCCTGCTGCCAGCGGCACTGCAGCTCCGCCGGACGGCTGCTCGGGTAACCCCGCGCATCCGGGCGCCTCGCTCCTCCCGGGCGAGGCGCCCCGCGGAGAGCAAAACTATGAGCAGAACAGCCATGTGCTTGGCGGCCCTAGCGGTCGCCTGCCTCGCGCCATCGGCGCGGGCGGAATTCCCCCGCGGCAGGCCGGCGCCGCCGTTCACCCTGCGAAAGCTGGACGGCGGGGCCGCATCGCTTGCCTCCTTCCGCGGGAAGGTGGTGCTGCTGGACTTCTGGGGCCCCACGTGACCGAGCTGCGCTGTGGAGGCTCCACAGCTGCAGCGCCTGCATCGGGCCTACTATGGCCGGGGGCTCCGGTTGGTGGGCGTCACGGAGATGAATCCTCGGCCCGCGGAGGTGCGCGCCTTCGTCTCCCAGTTCAGGATCACCTACCCCGTGGTGCTGGATCCCGGGGAGAAGGTGGGCCGGAGCTACCGGCTGGAGGGCCACCCCACGGCGGTGCTGATCGACCGGCGGGGAGTGGTCCGGTTCGTTCACACGGGCTTCCTGCAGGGGGAGGAGAAGCTTCTGGAACAGGCGATTCGCGCGGTGCTG
>CAYQDT010000297.1:0-5520 GCA_964416225.1 uncultured bacterium | reverse complement strand
GGGCTGGAGGTTCTCACTGCTCACCGGCGCGCCCAGGCGAGCCTGGGCGGAGGCGCTGTGGGGTAGCTTCATCCCGCGCTGCTTTGCGAAAACGTAACAAATCAACCCCGAGCAATCAAACCCGCCTCGAGAGGCTCCGCCCCATACATAGCGGACGCCGCGGTTCCGAAGCGCCTCGCGAATCAGGTCCTCGTTCGGAGCCGGTGCCGCCGGCTGGCTGGCCATCAGGACACCTTCCCGAACCCGAGCGGCCGTCCTCATGGCAGCCGGAGGATCTTGCACCTGCGCCGGCTCGAGAAGAGGCTGCCGCGGCTCCGTCCAGGTATCCCGGCGCGCCAGCGCGTCGCGGATCGCCGCATCTTCCGGCGATCCGCCCGGCTGGAAACCGGTGGAGGATTGTCGCGTGTTGGTAGGATGAGCCCACGCCGGCCGGGGTGTCCGCGCGGCGCGTGCCTGGATCTGCTGGTGCTTGGCCGCACGTCGAAGCGCTGCCAGGTGGGCCTTTCGTTGAGCCAGAGCCATCAGGATGACCTGGCGCTTCGACGAGACGGGGCGGGCCTTCGCCTCCATCCGCCGCCGAGCGATGCGCACCTCACGGGTGCTGCTGTTCCCGCTGTGTCTGTTAACCGTCGTCGAGTGGTTCCTCCCCGCAGCACGCCGCACATGCGCCGCGCTGGAGGAACGGGCCGAACCGCCTACCAGCAGCACCCCAACCAGCAGGGCCGCCGGGAGGAAGGTCCGCTTTCTCGGACTCCTCAAAACATCCCGTCCTTTCCTCAATCCATCCTTGCTGTCCAGGGAAGCACCGGGCGTGCAGCTTCCGGGCGCCCTACCGTCCTTTGCCCCATTCTTCCCTTACCGCAAGGAAGCCTCCCTCCCGACCGCCTTTCTTTCCGAAGAGCAGTCAAGCGAGAGTACGCGCAAAGACACGCCAGCCTGCGGCTCACGGCCGCACGATGCGATTGTCGGTCCCGCGGGCGAAGACTGGAGGCATCGCAGGCAGAGTTTTTATTCGGGCGGGAGCGTCTGTGGGACCGGTTACAGGGCAAAGGCGGCAGGCCCCGCGGTTTACAGGAAACTCCGGCGGCGATAGCATTGGTTGGGGCCTCACGCGGAGGTCGTTCACTGTATGCTCTGTGCCACGCCTTCTACCACGACCACCACGCTGGACCTGATCGGAAACACGCCCCTGCTGCGCCTGCGGGCGCTGGAGCGGGAAGTGCCCGGCGTGGAGCTATACGCGAAAGCAGAGTGGTATAACCCGGGCGGCTCGGTCAAAGATCGCGCCGCGCTCAATATGGTCGTCCAGGCCGAGAGGGACGGACGGCTCCGGCCCGGCATGACGCTGCTGGAGGCCACCTCCGGCAACACCGGCATCGCCCTGGCCATGATCGGCGCCGCGAAGGGGTACCCGGTGCGCCTCTGCCTGCCCGCCAACGCCTCGGAAGAGCGCAAGCGGATCCTCAAGGCGTATGGCGTGGACCTCGTGCTGACAAGCCCCTTCGAACTGACGGACGGCGCCCAGCGCGAAGCGCGGCGAATCTACCTGGAAGATCCCGAGCGGTACTATTACACCGACCAGTACAGCAACGAGCACAACTGGCAGGCGCACTATCACGGCACCGCGATGGAAATCTGGGAACAGATCGGCGGCCGGATCACGCACTGGGTGGCCGGGCTGGGCACCAGCGGCACCTTTACCGGCACCACGCGCCGGTTCCGCGAGCTGAACCCCCGCATCCGCTGCATCTCGTTCCAGCCGGACTCCCCGCTCAACGGTCTCGAGGGGCTGAAGCATATGGAGACCGCTCTGGTTCCCAGCATCTACGACCCTCACCTGGCGGACGAAGACCGGTCCATTGCCACCGAGGACGCGATTGATCTCGTTTTTCGCCTCGCTCGCGAGGAAGGTCTCCTGGTGGGGCCCTCTTCCGGCGCGGCGATGGCGTGCGCCCTGGAGGTTGCGCGCGGCCTGCGGGAAGGGGTTGTCGTCACGCTCTTCCCGGACAATGCCTCGAAATACCTGAGCGCGCGCTTCTGGGACGAGGCCTGACCGGCTTCCTCCGGCAAACCGCTCCGGAAAGCGGCTCCGGCAGGCGGCTCCGGTCTCTCTTCCCGGCTGGAGGTCGGCGGTAGGAGCCGGGACCGGGCGGCCAAGGGGCGCGGACTGGTTTCCACACCCCTTGGCCGAAGCGCACGCGTCCGACGCCCTTCCCGAATCCGGCTTCTCGATCCGGCCCTTCACCCGGCACTTCACCCGAAATCCCGATCGACCATGCTCCACCTCTCACCCCAGGCGCGGAATACGATGCGCGAGCACGCGGAAGCCGGCTATCCGTTCGAGATCTGCGGCTTTCTGGTGGGGACGGTGGAAAACGGAGCGCGGGTGGCACGGGAGGCCTGGCCGGTGCGCAATGCCTGGGAGGACGATCCGGAACAGCGCGCGCGGATGCTGCGGGCCATGGAGGAGGCCGGAGGGGCCTCGGCCGACCGATGGGAGGCGGCGTCCGAGGAGCGGCGCTTCCTGATCTCCCCAGCCGACACCGTCGCGGCGATGAAGCGGGCGCGCAAAGCGAAGCTGGACCTGGTCGGCGTTTACCACAGCCACCCGGAGCATCCCGCGGTTCCGTCGGACTTCGACCGCTCCGCCGCCTGGCCCGAATGGTCGTATGCGATCCTCTCCGTCCGGGGGGAGCGGGTCGTCGATCTGCGGAGCTGGGAGGTGCTGGACCTGGACGCGCCCTTCACGGAGGAGCCGGTGGAGGGGCTCGCCGGCTCCTGAGGAGCGGGGTCCGGCTCAGCGCGGACGCGGACCCAGGTCGTACGGGGAGGGCGCCGTCACCGCCGGCAGATCGTAGGTCCGGGTGCCGCCGGCCTCTCCGACCGCCGGGTCGAGATCCGGCGCGTTGCCGGCCGCCGCGATCTCATCGCCGGGCGATGGGAGGACCGGCCCGAGCACCTCTCGCTGGTCCGACATGCTGCTTCTCCTACTCCGCGCCTGGCTCCGGGATCCCGAGTGCCCGGCGCACCTTCGCCAGCACCGCGGGTGACGGCGCGGCTCCTGCGGGGACTACGTAGCGATAGCGGCCCGTGCGGTCGATCACCCAGGCCCGGGGACAGGTGAGCGCGGCCGGTCCGGCCCCCGGGGCGGGATAGGCCGCCGCAAGGACGCGGCTGGGGTCCGGAATCAACACGTAGTTCAACCGCAGGCTGTCGTGGAAGTCGAAGAGCGCATCCCCCTTCGGGAGCGCCACAAGGGCCGCCGCCACGAAGTCCCGCGGGTGCTCGTGGAAAAGGTCCCGCCACCGCTGCGCGGTCTCGCGGCAGACGGCACACGGGCAGAAGACGCTCAGGAGAACCGGCCGCCCGCGGTGGGAGCGGAGGTGGAACTCCGCGCCGATCTCATCCGAAACATCGAGATCGGGCGCCTCGGCGCCGACCTCCGGCCGCGGTGCACGGTTCGCTTCGGCCACGGCGTCCCGGGGTGGAGCGGCGACCGGCCGGGTCTCCGTGTAGGCCGCCATCGCGGTGCGTGGGGCCAGCCCGGGAACGAGCACGCAGGCGGACGCGGCCAGGAGCAGCAGCACGCCGGCCAGGAAGCTGAAAAGAAGGGTCCGGGGCATCACACTGACGCGACTACCTGGCCGAGCCCGGAGGGACTGGCTGTCCCTCCGGGCTCGGCTTTGTGATCCTACTGGCAGCTGTGCACGCCCGAGCCGGGGAGGGAGTCCACGGCCCAGAGGCAGACGTCGCCCACGGCGCGGTCGTACGGAACCGCCTTCGTGTGGCCATCCACGAACTGGCAGACGATCGTCCCCGAGTGGCGCGCCTTACCCAGCGTGATCGCGTCCGGGATGGTGGGGTTGCTCGTGCTGCCGCCGCCGCCGGGATAGTAGCTCCACTTGGAGTTGCCGATGTTCTTCCAGTAGTTCGGGTACTGGCTGCCGTTCTGCGTGGCGAACGCCACCTCGTTCCCGTTCTGGTTGCGCAGGTAGCCGCTCTGGTTGCTGACGTCCGGACCGGCGCCGTAGTAGGTGGCGTCGCACATCATCACGACCGACGCGGGACGCTCGATCTGGGACTCGACCACGGGCGCGACCGCCGCGCCGCCGGCGAACGGCACCGCCGGGCTCAGCCAGAAGTCGTTATGGCCGTAGCTGTTCTGGCCGCCGTATCCGTAGCCGCCGCATCCGGCGCTCTGGCAGTTCTCCGGGCCGCCGCCCACCCACGAATTGGGGTTGCTCGGACAGCGGAACACGTTGTAGTTCTTCGTGTACGGCTGGAGCATGCTGATGAAGAAGAAGCGCTGGCGGGCCGCTCCCGAGATATTCGCGGTGGGGAACTCCTTGATCAGGGGGTTGCACTCCGTTCCGGCGGGGCAGTTGAACCGGTGCGGGTAGTAGGCGCCGTCGAAGTCCTGCACGTACATGCTGGTCGCCTTCGCGATCTGGTTCATGTTGCTGATGCAGGACGCCTTCCGGGCCGCTTCCCGGGCCTGGGCAAAGACCGGGAACAAGATCGCTGCCAGAATCGCGATGATGGCGATCACCACGAGCAGCTCAATGAGGGTAAAGCCCGCGCGCCCTCGAAGGAAGCCGCGCGCCGGGCGGGCGCGCTGGGTCAGGCTCTGCATCGTCGGTACTCTCCTTATGACTTACTGATTGGACGAACAAATGATGGAACGGAAGGCTGGGACAGACCACCCTCCGGCGCTGTTCCCACCTCTTACCTGTCAACGGTAGTGGAGCGAGGTGAAAATCCGCTGAAGCGCAGCTTACCGGAGCCTTAAGGGTGGACCGGGGCGGCAGCTCGCAGGGGAGCCGGCCTCACCCCCCGATCGGAGCCCGCAGCTCCCCGGCGGCGGCCATTCAGGCCAGGAATCGGGGCGCGAGCGATGCAGCCACGGATCCGGCGGGTCCGGCGCTGCTTGCGCGCGGGCGGCAGGATAAGGGATAGTTAAGGCGGAGCGGATAAGAGTCACTGGACGCTGTGACGAGCGCGGCACGCTCCCATCTCCGCCGCCCCGTGCGCAAGCGCCCTGCCTATGCTGGAACGAGGATCCCTGATGGCCCCTCCGGCCGCAACCACGGCGCGCATTCTGGTAGTCGAGGACGAGGCGTCCATCGCCGACTCAATGGCGCTGAACCTCCGCGAGGAGGGCTACGAGGTATCCGTCGCCCGCCGCGGCGACGAGGGACTGCAACTGGCGCAGGAGGGCCCGTACGACCTCCTGATCCTGGACCTGATGCTCCCTGGGCTCTCCGGCCAGGAGATCTGCCGAGCCGTGCGCCGCCGCTCGCAGATCCCGATCCTGATGATTTCCGCCCGCTCCCGCGAGGTGGACAAAGTTGTCGGTCTGGAGATCGGCGCCGACGACTACGTCACGAAGCCGTTCGGCATGCTGGAGCTGATCGCCCGCGTGAAGGCCCTGCTGCGCCGCTCCTCCGCGGGCGCGGAGCCGGTTGAGGAAGTGTACACTGCCGGCTCGGTCAGCCTGGACGTCTCCCGCCGGAGGGTAAC
>CAYQDT010000296.1:0-5523 GCA_964416225.1 uncultured bacterium | reverse complement strand
TGGAAAGATAGGCACCGGCTCTGAGTAAGCCGATCATTATCGACACGGACCCCGGCGTCGACGACGCGCTGGCGCTGCTGCTGGCGGGGGCGTCTCCGGAGCTGGAGGTGCTCGGCGTCGTCACGGTGGGCGGAAACGTCCACGTCGACCGCGCCACCGACAACGCCCGCCGCATCCTCCCCGTCGCCTGGGGCACTCGGCCCCCCCCGCCTCTTTTTCGCGGAGAGCAGCAGGCCGTGGAGGATGCCGAAGCGGTCCATGGCAGCGACGGCCTCGGCGGAGGATCCCGGCACTATCCCCCCGCCGCGGCGGTAGTGGAGGAGCGTGGGGTCGCGGCCATCGCCCGCCTGGCGCGGTCCCGCCCGGGCGAAGTCACGCTGGTGACCCTCGGGCCCCTGACCAACGTGGCGCGGCTGCTCCAGGAGGATGCCGCGGCCGCCCACCTGCTCCGGGAGATCGTGATCATGGGAGGCGTCTTTGGCGAGCCCGGTAATGTCACTCCCGTGGCGGAATTTAACATTTACGCGGATCCCGAGGCGGCGCAGGCCGTCTGCCAGGCCGGCCTGCCCACCCGGTGGGTGCCGACGAACGTCACACAGCGGTGTCTCCTGCGGGATGACGAGGTCGGTCGCCGCCTGGAGCGCGCGGAGCCGGGAGCGCTTCCCCGCCTGCACATGGCCCATGCGATCACGGACGCCTACCTCCGGCATCACTTCGAAGGCTTCGGCGAGCGGGCCTGCTTTCTGCACGATCCGGTAGCCGTCGGTGCGGTGCTCTGGCCGGAGCTCTTCCGGGCGGAAGCGCACCGGGTGGATGTCGAGAGCTTCGGGCAGCTCACCCGCGGTATGACCATCGCCGATTTCCGGCCGGGCCGGCACCGAGAGGCCCGGGCCCCCAACGGTAGGATCTGCCTGGACGTGGAGCACGAGGAGCTCGTGCGGAGGGTCATGGAGCGGCTCGCGTCGTGACTTCGCGCGGGGAGCTCTCCGCGGACCATGCGGCTGGTGGATGCCCGAACTCGCCGCCGGCGGCCCCGCGCCCGCACTGCTCTCACGGAGTTCAGCGCGGCAGGAGCACTCCTCGCATCCATCCGACGGCATGCGCATAGCCGGCAGCGGTTGAGGGTCCCACCACGTGCGCCGGCCCCTGGAATCCGCTGCCGGCCAGGGTCCGAAGCGCCCGGGCGGTCCGGTGCTCGTCGGTGCCGGCGTCGAGACGCATAAGTGCGGCGAACAGCTTCTCGCCCAGCAGATCGACCGTTCGCACCGGATCGGAGCCTCCCTCCGGCGTCCAGCACGCGCCGAAGTACCGAGAGCCGCAGTTTCGGAGCAGCTCCCCCCATGCGCGCCCGGCAAGATCCGCCTGAAGCGCCACGCGCACCTGGGCCCGCTCTGCCTCCTCGAGGAGGCGCTGGAGGAACGCGCGGAGGGCAGCCCGCTCCCCCGCATCCCGGACCGGCGCCTCCCAGAGCAGCGTCAGCGGCTGGACGTCCGCCTCGCCCAGCGCGGCCAGCAGCGAGCGTGCCTCGAACAGGTTGGCGGTCTGCCAGGCGGGATCCGCGACGTCGGCGTCGGCCGGCGCCCGCCAGAATCCCGGCACCACTCCCAGGTTCGCCCGTTCCAGCCGCTGCTTCATTGCAAGGAGCGCAGCCCCGTTCGGCAGGTCATCGGCGCCGATCGGGGGCAGCAGCCGAATGGCGCCGGCCCGGCACTCGCGGGCCACGCCGACCAGCGGCTCCAGGTCGAGAACGGAGGTCGGGCCGGAGGTGCCGTCCGCGGATGCGGGGATCGTGATCAGCATGGAGTGATGGGGAGGGACCGGTGGAGGCCGCGCCGGCGGGAGCCGGGCCTTGCATGGAGATACCACCTACGGGCGGGGACACAAACGCCGGAAGGGCACGTTCCGCCCCCAACTTCCGTAGAATTGAGCGACCTACCGGCCTGTTCCGGCCGTCAAAGAGAGAGGCGTCGCGCGGGCCGGGCCCGTGCCCCCAGGGCGCCGCTTGCGCTGCATGCCGACTATGAACCGCTGTTATATTCTCCTGCTGGGCCTGCTGGTTGCCGGTCCGGGCCCCCTCGAAGCCCCCGCCGCGCGCGCGGCCGTCCGTGACGTGACCCTCACCGGCACCGTCATCAGTGTGGAGACATCCACGGGAACGGCGCAGCAGTTCCGCCGGTTGGCCGTCAACACGCGGCTTGGTCCCAAGACCGTCCTGATCGCCAACACCACGCTGCTCCTGCTGAACAATCACTCCACCACCGCGGCGAGCATTGCCGTCGGCGATCGGGTGAGCGTGACCTACGATTACAGCACCCTGGTCGCCAGTATCGTGGAGATTACGCGGGAGGAGAAGATCACCGGAAAGATCGTCAGCGCGTCGGCCACCGAGATCGACGTGAAGACGCATGGTGCAATACTGGCGCTGAAGACCGACCCCAACAGCGTTGTGGATCTGAACAATATCCTGGTGAGCAACCGCGCGGTGCTGACCGGCCAGCGCGGGACGTTCATTTTCGAGCCCACCACCAATCTGCTGCTCAGCATGAACGCCAGCGCGTCCCTGCTGCGGAGCACGCTCACCGCCGTGGATACCGCGAAGAACACCGTGACGCTCGCCGGGCGCTCCCCGCTGACCATTGCCCTGGATCCGAACGCGACGCTCCTGCGCAACAACGCGGTGGTGCCGCTCACCAGCCTGGTGATCGGAGATCGGCTGCGCGTGGCGTTCACCCGGAATACAACGGGAACGCTGCGGCTGCTGGCGCTGTCTGCAGTTCCGGCGGCGTCCGCGGCGCCCGCTGTGGTCCGGTAGCGCGCGAGCGAGGAGCGGACCATACCCTACCGACATCGCCGCACCGGCAAGAACCCGAACCGGACCTCCGAATGCGCGTCTCATGGAGTGGCACGGTTCGCTGCACAACGTTTCATGGCGTGCCGGATAACGGCGAACCATATTTCCCCATCGTGAGACCCATGCGCGCCGCGGTCAGAAACTTCCTGGTCCTGGTTCTTTGCTTCACCACCGTCATGGCGTTTGCGCATGACGGGCGTCCTCCCCACCCCCGCAATCTGCTGGAACTGGCGCTGGTTCCGGAGGTGCAGAAGGAGCTCAAGCTGGACGAAGCGCGGATCGCGCAGCTCCAGCAGCTCTCCTTGGGGATCGGGCAGAAGGCGCAGCTCATGCGCAACGAGGTGCTCAACCTGATGCCGGAAGAGCGCGAGAAGCGCTTCCAGGCGTTCCGGGCGGAGATTGGAAAAAAGGTCGAGGAGCTCCTGAACCGGCAGCAGATGTCCCGCCTGCGCCAGCTCGACCTCCAGCTCTGGGGAAACCGCGCGCTGGTGCGCAAAGACGTGCAGGACTGCCTGAAGCTGGCGCCGGAGCAGCGGCTGCAGGTCCAGACGATCCTGCAGGCCGAGCATGACGCCTTCCATTCCATTTTTCAGAGCTTCCGCCCGGGTCAGACGCTGACTCCGGAAGAGCGGGAGGCGTTTCAAAAGCGAATGAGCGACGTCCGGGAGCTTCGCCGCCAGACCGACTGCCGGTTGGCGGCCCTGCTGACGGAGCCGCAGAAAAAGCGCCTGACGGCCATGCAGGGGACGCACTTTACCTTTCCGGAGTTCGGGCACCGCGGTCCCGGCGGATAGCGTGGCCTGAACGAGCGCTAGCCCGCCCCACCGTCCCCGGTTCCGGAAACCGCGAAGCAGCAATCAATCGAAGCAATTCGATCACCGATAACCATCCAGGCGGCCCGTACCGGGCCCGAGGAGAGACCCATGAAGCTAGGTACGCTCATTGCACTCAGTGCTGCACTGCTGGCGATCGCGGTACCGTCATTCGCGCAGGGCCGCGGCGGGTTCGGCCGGGGCGGCGGCAACATCATTGCCATGCCGGAAGTCCAGAAGGAGCTGAAGCTGGACGACGCCCAGCAGGACCTGGTGAAGCAGCTCTCGATGGAGATGCAGCAGAAGCGCCAGGCGCTTTTCCAGGGTCTGCAGGGCGGCGGAAACCGCCAGGAGGCCATGCAGAAGTTCCGCGAGCTGCAGCAGGAGCAGGACAAGAAGGTCGGCGAGATCCTCAGCCGGGATCAGATGGCCCGCTACAAGCAGCTCCAGCTCCAGCGGACCGGTATCCGCGCGCTGGATCAGAAGGAGGTCGCCGATCAGCTCAAGCTGACGTCCGACCAGCGTGCGCAGGTGGTCGCCGCTATCAACGGAGAGCGGGAAGCGATGCAGGCCGCTTTCCAGAGCGCGCAGGGCGGCGACCGCGAGGCCGCCCGCGCAAAGTTCCAGGAGATCCGCCAGTCCACGGATGCCAAGCTCAACGCCGTGCTGACGGACGCGCAGAAGCGGCAGTTCGACCAGATGAAGGGCGCCGCGTTCCAGTTCCCGCAGCGCGGACCGGGACAGGGCGCCCGGAACGGCGGACCGCGCCGCCAGAGCGGAAACGCCGCCGCCTGACCGGCCGCCTTCCCGAGCACGCCGGAGACCGGTCCCTTCGGGGGCCGGTTTTTTTGCGCTCTTGTGAACAAATCTGCCGGGGCGTGCCCCACGATCTCAACACGCGCCGCATTCAGCTAGTGTGCTATCATGCGTTTCCGTGGAGCAGCCTCGCCGCTCCGCCGCTGGCCGGCCCGCGCAACCAAAACGCCGTACGTGGGCGAGCACCGCCTCCGAACTCGCACTGGCTGGCGGCGTCTTAAGGAACAGGTTGGCACGCAAACCGCACGTATTCCCAGACACGCCGCCGCTGAAACAGATTTTCCATGGCCGACTCCATCGCGCAGGCATTGGTCCAGTCCGGTAAGATCACCCCAGAGCGCCTCGCGCGGGCACAGCAGGAGCAGGAGCGCTCCGGCCGGCCGCTGCCGGAGATGCTGCTCAAGCTGGGGTACTGCAGCGAAGGAGACATCCAGCGTGCCTTCGCGGAGAGCCTGGGGCTGCTCATCCTGGACGGCTCGCAGCGGCCGGATCCGGAGGCCGCGGCGCTCGTGCCGGCGGATCTCGCGCAGAAGCACAACGCCATCCCGATCATGCGGGAAAACGGCCACCTGGTGGTTGCGCTGGCCGACCCGATGAACCTCACGGCCCTGGACGACTTCCGCCTGGCGTCCGGCCTGCACATCCGCCCCGCCTACGCGGACCGCGACACGGTGGCGCGTCTGATCACGGACGCCTACGCGAGCGCCGAAGAAGAAGAGGATATTCAGGTCGTCCAGGACGAGGGCGACAACGTTGCGGAGCTGCAGCGTCTGGCGCGCGAAGCGCTGGTGGTGCGCCTCGTCAACAACATCTTCCGGGAAGCAGTGCGCGCCCGCGCGAGTGACATTCACATCGAAGCCTTCGAGGGCCGCTGTCAGGTCCGGTACCGGATCGACGGGGTGCTCCACGAAGTCCAGACCCCGCCCCAGCGCCTGATCCCCGCGATCGTCTCCCGCATCAAGATCCTGGCGGATCTGGACATCGCGGAGCGCCGCCTACCGCAGGACGGCCGGATTAAGACCCACCTGCTCGGGCAGGAAGTCG
>CAYQDT010000295.1:0-5540 GCA_964416225.1 uncultured bacterium | reverse complement strand
GTAGCGCCGACGAGGTGGGCTACAAAGGTATGGCGGACGAGCTGAATGACGGCTTCCCGCGGTGGAAGCGGCTCGACTCCCAGCTCCCCTTCTCGGCCGAGGATGTACACCGCGCGCAGCGGAAGCCGCCGACTGGTAAACGCGGCGCCGACCGGCCGCAGCCGTTTCTCCGTGCCGGAGTTGACGGGTGCCAACTGCTGCGGGTCGTCGCCGAGCGTTGCAGCGGCGGCGCTCGGAAACAGCTTGAGCTGGGGGAAACCGGGGAGCACTAAGGAGGTTCCGGACGGATCCACCTCCACGGCGAGCAGGTCGTCAGTCACCAGCGAGTGTCCGCGCGCGTGAAGAGCGGCGGCTGCGGTGGACTTGCCCCAGCCCTTCTCCCCGACAAACGCGACGACGCCTCCGTCCACGCAAACGGCGCTCGCGTGGAGTACCAGCAGGCCCCGCTGGTGCAGGAGGGCCGCCATCACGGCACCCAGGAGGAAGAGGCGCAGGGTCTCCTCGTCCACCCCGGGGGCCGGCTGAACATAGATCTCCCGGCCTCCGCGCACCACGAAGGCGCCGACGCGCTCCCAGCAGAGGAGCGCCTCGCCCGGGGCATACCGGAATGAATCTCCGCTTTTCAGATCGGGCGGGCGCTCGATCTCCGCATACCGGATCGTCACATCCGGGGTACCACCTGCCGCAGTGATGAGCTCCGGCAGAGGCACCCGGCTGTGGATCCGTAGATCATACGCAGCGTAACAGTACACCGCACGCCGCTCCTACTTGCACACCACCCGCAGAATGGTGTTGTCAAACACCGCGGTCTTGCCGGGCGGGCAGGAACCCGACGCCACGCCGCCATCTACGCTGGTGGTCGTGCCAATCGGCACGTCCGTGACCAGGTAACCGTTCTGATGCGTGAGCTCAGCCACGTCACCATACACGCTCAGGCGCGGAGCATTCCAGTTCTTCTTTACCATCGTCTCACCCCCTTTCTTCCGAGAGTTCGTCACCCTGTCAGCCCGGTGTGGCGGAACCACAATCCGAGCGTCAAGGCCTTCCACACCATCACGACGTCGTTCTCCGCCGCGCGGTGCCGTTGTTCGAGGACGCGGCGGTGAGCCTGCCTCAAGACGTCCATGTTCAGGTACTGGTGGAGCACCCCGGGGTTGCGCTGGATCAGCTCGTCCACTCGCTCCTGCTCAAAGGTCAGCAATCCGTGAACGAAGGTGGCGGTGAGGTTGGACTTCCCCCCCCTCCACTGAACCTCCGCCGGAAGAATGCCCTCCATGGCGCGGCGCATTACCACCCGGCTCCAGCCTCGATTCAGCTTCTGCGCGCCCGGAAGTGCGAGGCAGAACTCCACCAGGCGTCGGTCCCAGAACGGATACCGCTGCTCGATGCCGAACGCCGCCGCGCCGCGGTCCAGCACTTCCAAAGTGAACGGCATCACTCCGGAGGTGAGCGTCCGGTAGTGATCCTCGCGCTCAGTTCGTGGGGCGCTCGGGCGCTGCGACCAGAGCGCATTCAGCCGCTCGCCCAGGTTGATCCGCCGGCAGAACTCCTCCGTGAGCGGCGGCGTGCCGGTCGGCAGGGGAATGGAGTGGGGTGCCGCCGTCCCGAGGGCGCGGGCGATCCGGCGGGATACTCGCCCCACTAGCCGCACGGGCGCATACCGGGAGCTTGCGGGGTTCAGGGCGTAGTGCCACACCAGCGGCCACATCCATGCCCAGGTGGATTGCCCCCGGTGCTTTGCCACCCCCCGCGCTTCGCCCGCCAGGCGCAGCCACTCCCCGCCGAGCGCCAGCTCCCGCAGGTAGCCGTGCCCGTGCGAGACGGTCGTATCGCCGTCGAAGCCGTCCAGAAGCACGCGGACGCCCTGCTTCTTTGCGCTTGCGCAAAGACCCCAATCCAGGCACAGGTTGAAGCTGTAGAGCGCCTCGTCCAGGTGCCAGAGCAGCCGGTCCAGGTCTACCAGGGGGCTAAGCGAGTCACCGTTAACGTAGTGCGGGTCGAGGCCACTCTGCGCGAGAACCGTTTCGATGAACGAGCGCTCGTCGCACTCCGCCGATTCGTTGAACACCGCAGAGAAGGTCGGCAAGTGACCGCTGCCGGCCCGGATCCTGCGGGCGACGCAGGTCACGGACGAGGAGTCGAGGCCTCCACTCAGCAGGGATCCCACCGGGAAGGCGCTGCGCATCCGGCATCGCACGGCTTCCGTGAAGATCTCTCGAAAGCCCTCGGCGTACGCCTCCGAGGACTCCAGCCTGAGCTCGCGCGACGGATCAAGGGCATAGTAGGACGCCAGCCGCACCTCCTCTCGCGTGATGCTGGCGGAATGGCCGGGCGGCAGCCGGAGAATACCCTCGTAGAAGGTAATGGTCCGGTCTTCGAATTGGGAGGTAAGAAAGTCGGCGACGCGCGCCTCGTTCAACTTTCGGGGTACGGAGGGCAGGCAGAGCAGCGCCTTGATCTCCGACGCGAATGCGAACAGTGTCCCGCCGGCGTAGTAATAGAACGGCCGCACCCCGAACGGATCCCGGGCACAGAACAGGCGGTGGCGCTTTCCGTCCCAGATGGCGAATGCAAAGTCACCAAGCAGGTGCTGTGGGCATGCCGCCCCCCAGCGGTCGTAAGCCGCGAGGATCAGCTCACTGTCCGTGACCTCGGCCGCGGGCCGCCGAATTTCCAGCACCCGAATCAGCTCTTCCCGGTTATCCAGGCGGGCGTCCGCGGTGATTGCCAGCTCGCCACCGCCGCACACGAGCGGAAGCACTTCGTGAAGCGACTCCGGCGTGGTCCAGAGCATGCGGTGCACCAGGCCGACGGGGCCATGACACCAGGCGCCCGATCCGTCCGGGCCCCGGTGTGCCAGGCTCTCGACCATGCGCTCCAACTCTGGCCCCGCGACGGATCGTCCATCGGGGTGGAACACGCCTGCCATTCCGCTCACGAAGCACCTCGGTCAAATCGGACCAGCGGGGTGAAGGGCCGGACGTCTCCGCCCAGAACGACGATTCCGCCGCAAGTGACCCACGCGTGCGCAGCAAACTCTGAATCGGACTTCCGAACGCCCAAGTGGACCTGGGAGGGTATTCCACTCCAGGACAGCAGAAGCTGGGCCGCGACCGCCTGCGTCAGACAGGTCGCCCCCGGCACGAACCGGCTTCCCCGGTTAACGGCCCGGATGAGTGAGTTCACCCGGATTTCAGAGGGCTTGCCGGTCACCGACGCGTCCGACCCGGCCATCGGCTGCAGCGCTCCGCGAACCCAACGGAACGGCAGCAGGCTCAGGGCGATCCGCACCATCGTCAGCAGCAGGATCACCCCGACCAGCAGCGGACCTTCCGCCGAGAGCAGTCGCCGAAACTTAGGCATGGACGGCATCCCGCGCCTGGACCAGCCCCTGCTCCGTCATCTCCCCGACCAGGCGCAGCAGATCCCCCTCGCACACCCGCCGGTCGACGTCGTACTCCTGCAGCAAGCGTTCCACCAAGTCGGCTACACGGGGCGTAGTCGGAATAAGGCTCCAGATCCGGGTCCCGATCGCATCCAGCCCGTAGTACGTACCGCTTCCAAGGTGGAGGATAGCCGTTTCGCCCGCCAGCTCGCAGACGGCAAGATCAGCGACAGGAGAAATTTCCACTTCGAGCGTCAGCTCTTGTTCCGAAGTTTTCATTGCGATACTCGCGGACGCGACAGCAGCGATCCGCCTTCGAGATGATCGCTGGGAAGAGTGGCGCGGCGGTCATCACCGAAGAGTGAGACCGGCACGACTTGCGCCGTCGCGTCATCAGGCAAATGCACGGCGAGAACGGATGGTGCAACACGTAGCACGCTGGCTCGCCAAAATATTGCGGATGTATCTGTGAACGATAGGTAACTCGCTAACGCCGTGTTACACCGGTTGGCGGTCGCGCCAGGGCTGTGCCGCTCGCTGCGATGACTGCACCGGTGAGATCGGCCGTTACGGCACCAGGCGCGCCGGTGGAGGGTCTTGCGGTTGCCTGCCCGCCCGGCGCCTCACTAGAGTCACGCAAGCGCGGCCGCGCGGGCGAGCAGATCCGGGTCCACGGGTGAGGCCAGCAACTCCAGGTTGTGCCGGAAATGATCAAGATTCTTCGAGCCCACCAGAATCGAGCCGATTCCGGGGTGGTTATTCAGGAAGTGGAGGGCAAGGGCCTGGAGTTGGTTCGCATCGCCGTCCACCAGGTTGAGGAGCGCCTGCACGCGCGGCGGCCGCTGCTCGGCGGGTACGGCGAGGACACGGGGAGTGAGCCAGCCGGCTCCAAGCCCGCCGCGGATCAGGATTCCGATGCCCCGCTCGTGCGCGCGGCGGATCAACTCACCCGCGCCGGGGTCCAGAAGACTGTAGGCGACCTGTAACACGTCGAACGCGCCGGAATCGATGCAGCGCTCGAGGATATTCCGTCCCGGCGAGGCGCCCAGAAAGCGAACCTGTCCCGCTTCACGGGCATCGCGCATCGCGCGAAGGGTCTCACCTGCCTCCAGCACCTGCTCGGGCTCCGGTCCGAAATGGATCTGCAGGACGTCGATGGCCTCGGTCCGGAGGAGCGCCAGGCTCGTGTCGATCGATGCACGGACCGCGGCGTAGGAGAAATCGTAATAGGTGCGGGGCTCATCGCTGTGCTCTCCGCACTTGGTAGCCAGTAGATACTCGGCGCGGCGCCCGCTCACCGCTGCGCCGATCCGCTCCTCGCTCCGGTGGTAGGCGCGGGCGGTATCGATGAGGTTGACTCCCAGATCCAGCACGCCATTCAGCACGCGCGCGGCCGCCTCAGCCTCGGGACGGCTCCGGGCCGCATCATCGCCCAATCCCCAGTCGCGCCCAATCTCCAGCGCACCGAAGCCGATGCGGGTCACCAGCAGACCGGTGCGCCCGAGGGACTTTCGTTCTAGAGGGTTCATCCCCGCCGGTTCACCGCGGCAGGGAGCCATCCCTCTCTCGGCGTCCGGGCCGATGGTGCCGGAAGCCGGGTGGTCTACGAGAGCTCGATGGAGTCGATGATCTGAACGGCCGTGAGAGCGGCGACAGGGGCGCTCGCCTTCGGACGGCGCGGATCGTACAGCACCGGAATCAACGCGCCGCGCCCGGCCCCCTCCACCGCTCGGCGGGGAACGAGCGCACCTCCGGCCCCCAGCCTGCCTCCCGGCAGCGGGAAACGGTACCGTACCCGCCATACCCGTGCGCCCGGGTCGCCTGCCAGGCGGGTCACTTCCGCCCGAGAGACGGCGCCCCAGGTCGCCAGCCAGAACTGGCGGCGAAGGTCCCATTCGGCGGCGGCAAGCAGGCAGCCGAGGAGCGCCCCGGCCACCATCATTCCGGCGCAGAGATCCGCCCGCTGCTGCCGGACGAGCTCTGCGTCAATCGCCCCGAGGCGCGACACCGTTGGGTTCTCGGGGAGGTACGTTACCCGCACGCGTCCGCCCGGCCGGAATGTCCGGAAGCGCGTCTCGGAAACGCTGACTTCGCGCCGCAGCCGGGCGCCCGAGGCGTTGAACGCGTAGGTCACCCGAAACCGGCCGTGCCCCGC
>CAYQDT010000294.1:0-5541 GCA_964416225.1 uncultured bacterium | reverse complement strand
GCATACGCTGCGTGGTGAGTACTGCTTTCGCGGCACGGCTCCGGCCACGGCCCCACCTCCGCCATCGAACCCTTGGAAAACCTGCGGCGTTTTCGCGCATCGCTGACTCTTCGGCGCGCATACTTTACCGGAAGGCTCGGGCATGGCTGGAGAAAGCCTCCAGGAAATCTGGTTTCGCTTCAAACACCGGGGCGACCTCAAGGCGCGCGAGACCCTCATCGACAACTACAGCTACCTCGTGAAGATCACGGCGGGGCGCATCGCCGGCGGCGTGCCCCCCAGCCTGGATCGCGAGGACCTGATCAGTGCCGGAATCATCGGGCTGATCCGGGCTGTCGACCAGTTTGACGCCTCGCGCGAGGTCAAGTTCGAGACGTACGCCATCGCCCTCATCCGCGGCGCAATCCTCGAGCTGCTGCGTGGTGAGGACTGGGCGCCGCGCTCCGTTCGCGACAAGATCAAGCTCCTGGAGCGGACGTATGCGGACGTGGAGCTCCGGCTGGGCCGGCCGGGCACCGACGAAGAGGTGGCCGGCGCGCTCGGGCTGATGGTGGACGGACTGCACAAGATGCTCTCCGACGTGGCGCAGGCGTCCGTCCTCTCGCTGGACGAGCTGCTCTTTTCGTCGGAGCCGGACGCGTCGCTGCGCGTGGTGGACACGGTGGAGGACACCAGCCAGACCGGCAGCACCACCCAGGCCGTGGAGAAGCGGGAGCGCCGGAGCGCGCTGAACGTAGCCGTGAAGCGCCTCCCGGAACGAGAGCACCTGGTGCTTTCGTTATACTACTACGAGGGTCTGACGTTCAAAGAGATCGGGAAGATCCTTACGGTTTCAGAGTCCCGCGTGTTCCAGCTCCATCAACAGGCGATGATGCGCCTTCGCGGATATCTCTCCGCCGACCGGGACCTCTTCACGGAATAAACAAATGCCGATAAACGTGTGCTCGGGAGCGCGACGATACGGGAGTATCGCGCTCCTTTTTGGTGTGCTGGCTGCTGGTGGTGGTGTCCTCTCCGGCTGTGGTTCCAAGCCGGTGGCGGTGGTAAACGGTCAGACGTTGTCTCAGGACGAGTTCGCCAAGATGTGTGAATCCACGGCGAACGTGCAGGCCCAGGCCGGCTCCGTGGGACTGCAGGTGCTGAACCAGTGGATCCTCACCACGGTGGAAGCGCAATACGCCAAAGAGCAGAAGATCTATCCGACCGAGGAAGAGCTGAATCAGCGCGTCAACAACATCCGGAAGGTGCTCACCCCTCCCGGGAGCACCTTCGAGCAGTTCATTCAGAACCAGGGCGGCACTGTGGACGCCGTCCGCCGGGAAGAGCTCAACCGCCTCATCACCCAGAAGGTGATGTTCCACGGTGTTACCGTCTCGGACGACGACGTCCGGAAGGCGTTCGACAGCCAGAAGGCGGCGATGACCCAGCCCGAGGAAGTGGAGATCTCCATCATCACCACGGACACGGAAAAGGGCATGAAGGACACGCAGGCGGACCTGAACGCCGGCGGCGTCTTTGCCAATGTCGCCACCAGCCGCTCCAAGGACCGGTTCCGGAACAACGGCGGTAAGATCCCCGGCCCCCTGCCGGCCCGCCTGCCCGCGCAGATCCAGGCCCAGGTGCTCCAGGCCGCCGTGGACGCCGCCTTCAAGATGAAGCCGGGCCAGACCAGCGAGCCGATCAAGGTGGGTCAGACCTGGGTCTTCGTCCACCTGGATAACAAGATCCCGCCGAAGGAGCCGAACTTCGACGATCTGAAGAACGATATGCGGCTCGCGCTGCTGCAGCAGAAAGCGCAGCAGACGGGGAAGCTTCAGGAGAACCAGCGCGCCCTCATGCAGGCGATGCAAAAGGCGAAGATTGAGATCATTCCCGCGCAGTACCAGGTGATCTCGAAGCGTATCTCGGGCGCGGCGACCGGCGGCGCTCCGGCGGGCGGTGCTCCCGGCCTTCCTCCGGGACCTCCCGGACGGTAGCCGCAGCCCGGCCGAACCTCGGAGGGGACCCGAAGCGCCACGGCGGCGCTCCGGGTCCCCTTGTTTGTTCCGGAGCGGCGCGCGCGTTTGCCACCATCCGGGCGGAGCGGATAAGCTGAAGCGCGATGATCCATTCTCCTCAACTCGTGGTGCTGGGCCTCGGCCCGGCAGGGCTTTCCCTTCTCTCCGCCGAGGCCCGCGCGTACCTGACCGGGCAGTTCCCGCTGGTGGTTCGGACGGAGCGGCACCCGGCCGTCGCGGAGCTCCGCGCGGCGGGAATCCCCCTCCTCACTCTCGATTCCGTGTACGGCGAGGCGCCTGATTTTACGCGCCTCTATCCCCGGCTCGCGGCGGTGGTGCTGGAGCAGGTGCGCCGGAACGCAGCCTCCGGCTCGCCGCAGCCCCTGGTCTACGCCGTGCCGGGACATCCGCTCCTGGGAGAGGAGAGCGTGCGCCTCCTCTTGAGCGCGGCCCGCGCCGAGGCGCTCCCCTCGCGGGTAATTCCGGCCCTGAGCTTTGTGGACGTCATCGCGCCGGCGCTGGCCGCGGCCGGCGAGGTGGCGGACTTCTCGCAGTGGCAGGTGGTCGACGGCGCAATCATTCAACGCGTGACCTGGGACACCGCCCAGCCAACGCTCATCTTCCAGATCGACGACGCCATGGCCGCGTCGCGCGCGAAGCTCGCGCTGCTGGAGGACTATCCCGAAGAGTTCGAGGTGTGCCTGGTCCGTCACGCCGGCAATCCGGAGCTGGAGGCGGTGACGCGACTCCCGCTCCGGGAAGTCGATCGCCCCGCCGCCGGCCGCTACGACCACCTCACCTCGCTCTACGTGCCCGGCCTTCCGCCGGAGCGGAAGCGGCCGGGATTCCCGGAGTTCGTGGAGCTCATTGCCACCCTCCGCGGACCGGAAGGCTGCCCGTGGGACCGGGAGCAAACCTACCAGTCGCTGAAGCGGTTCACCCTGGAAGAGGCGTACGAGGTCCTGGAGGCGATCGACAGCGAGGATCCGGCGAAGCTGTGCGATGAGCTGGGCGATCTGCTGCTGCAGGTGCTGATGTACGCGCAGCTCGGACGCGAAGAGGGCTTCTTCGACATCCGGGATGTCATCGCCAACACGGTCGAAAAGCTGGTGCGGCGCCATCCGCACGTATTCGGAGACGCGACGGCGGAAGATCCGGAGGCCGTGAACCGCAACTGGGAGGCGATCAAGCGCCAGGAGCGGCCGGAGCGGACCAGCGTGCTGGACGGCGTGCCGCGAGAGCTGCCGGCGCTGATGAAGGCGCTGGACGTGAGCAAGCGGGCCGTGAAGGCCGGCTTCGAATGGCCGGACTTGCAGGGGGTGCTGGCCAAGCTGGACGAGGAGGTGGCGGAGCTCAAGGCGGAGCTGTCGGAGCGCCACCCGGAGCGGCTGCAGGCGGAGCTTGGCGACCTGCTCTTCACCGTGGTCAACGTCGCGCGGTGGTTGAAGATCGATCCCGAAGAGGCACTCCGACAGATGGTGGACCGCTTCAGCGGACGCTTCCGGGAGGTCGAACGGCTGGCGGAGGCGCAGGGTCGGCCCCTCCCGGAGCTCGGTATCCAGGAACTGGACCGTCTCTGGGAGCAGGCGAAGGCGACCCTGGCCGGGAAGGGTTGAGAGGCCGACGGAGCTGCGGCCCATCCCGGTGGGCCGCAAAACGGAGCAAGCGATGTCCGAAACTTCTGAGCCGGGCCGGGTCCAGGCGCTGGTCACCGCCCATGCGGTCCTCCACACGGTGGAGCACGTTCTTCGCACCTCATCCGATCTGGAGGACGCGCGCGGTCAGGTGGCGCAGCTCCTCGCGCTGGTTCGGGATAAGGCGAATGAAGAGCGCGTCCCGGCCGCGATGCTTCGCGTGGGGGGCCGTGAGCTGCTGATCGAGCTGCTGTGAACGGGTGAAGCACGGTCCAGTGCTTCACCCGCCGTCGCTAGCGGACGATCACGTATCGGAAGCGGCTGTCATCCGGAAGCGCGTCGGAGAGGAGCTCCAGCCGCTCCTCCAGCGCGTCGCCGCCGATCAGCACCGCTTTGTGGAGCCGGATCGGGGCACGGATCTCCGGCTGCGGCTCCGTAATGTTCGCGACGAACATTCGCACCAGCCAGAGAAAGCGCTCCTCATCCCGCTGAACGCACTCGTCGACGCCCGTCCAGAGGAGAATGGAGCGCCGCACACAGGGGTCGGCATGGGCCCATGCGTGCCACGAAGCCAGGCTCTCTGCGTGGGCCGCCGGGGGCGTGCTTCCCTGCTCCCACCCGCGATAGCCCGCCTCGAGCCAATCGGAAAGCTCGCCCAGCGCGGAGACGACGCGCGTGTCCCGCCGGCTTTCCAGCTCTTCCCGCACCCGGTCCGCCAGAGACATCTGCGTCTCGGGCTCGGCGATCACCGCCACGATATCGGCGGCCTGCAACGTACCCGCCACGACGCCGGCCGCACAGGTTCGGCGGGCGCCGCGAGCGCAATCTAGAGTTAACATTGTAGCCTATTTTTTTACGCTAGCCTTCGGCGGCTAAACACGCGGTCGCCATCCCCATCGATAACGGACCTCCAGTACGTTCTATCGGCGGTTTCCGACTATGGCAACAGGGGAGGCCGGGCAAGCGTGCCGCGACCGCCCTCAATGTCCGAGGAGGAGCGGCTCCGGAAACTCTCCCGCCCGGTGCGGCACAGCCACCGCGGCCCCCCCCCGGGAATCGGCCGCCTCAGCCCCGGGCGGAGCGGACCCGGGCGACCCGCTCGCTCATCTCCCCGGCGACCCGCTCGATATCGGTCCCGCAGAGGTCCAGCCCGGCGACCGGGCCCTCCGTATAGAAGAAGCGGCCACCCGCCACCAGGAGCGGGAGCGGCTGCTCGCCCCGCCAGCGGAGCAGGCGCTCCACCGAAGTCCGCAGGGAGGCTCCCTGCTCCCGGGTCGAGATGCACAGGACCACCGCGTCCGGGAGGTGGCGGCGGACGGCGTCCAGCAGGTACTCCAGCGGCAGGAGCCCGTTCAGGTATCCCACGCGCCACCCGTCCGCGATCAGAAAGTCCGCAACCATCCGGCCACCCACGGTGTGGAGCTCACCCTCCACACAGCCGACCAGTGCCGACGGGGCATTCGTGACGGGCGCCGCAGGCAGCGTGAGCGAGAGACGGTGGAGCAGCCGCAGGATGATCGCGGTGATGAGGTGCTCCGAAGCCACGGACAGGTCACCCGCCTCCCACAGCTCCCCCACCCGGTTCAGTGTCGGCACGAAGACCTGCAGGTACAGCTCCTTCCACCGGAGGCCTTCCACCAGAGCCTGGTCCACGACGCGAGCCGGCTCCTCGTCACGAAGGGTTAACACCGCGTCCAGGAAGCGGTCCGCGATTTCCTCCGCGGAGATGGAGCGGTGCGCCCCTCCATCTCCGCTCGCGGCCAGGAAATGAGCGAGGCCCGGGGAGGCCAGCCGGTACCGGACCTCGCGGCCCTGCCGCTCACGGGTCACCAGGCCACGCTCGTGGAGGCGCGCGAGGTGGTTCGAGGCGTTCGACTGGGAGAGTCCGGTTGCCGTGACCAGCTCCGTGA
>CAYQDT010000293.1:2793-5554 GCA_964416225.1 uncultured bacterium | reverse complement strand
CTGGAGCGCAACCGGCACTCCGGCTCCGCGGACGTCATTTGGATATAAAGCGTTTGCTATATTGACGGCAGAGTGAGTGGCTGGACTGGTAAAATGATGGAGTTGGCACGGAGTAGGGACGCGCACTGACCTGGTTCCAAGTGACTGTTCCGACTTCCCACTCCGATCGAAGGCCCGGATGCAAACATGCAAGCGACAGCCGATCCTGACAGGCAAGACACTGCAGAAGCCCATTTGAGAACATTAGATGATCTATGCCACGCCGGTGGACCGCGTCCCAAGGCAGCCGGCGCACATCGCCGAGAGTCCTTCTATGTAGACGAAGCCGGGGACTCCATCCTTTTCGACAAGAAGGGTCAGGTCGTGATCGGACAAGACGGCATTTCGAGATACTTTATGCTCGGAGTGTTACACGTGCCCGATCCGGCGCAACTGGGATCCGACCTGGAGGCGCTTCGGCAGGAGCTTCTGCAAGATCCTTACTTTCGGAGAGTGCCATCAATGCAGCCATCCGAGCGTAAGACCGCCGTCTGCTTCCATGCGACCGACGATTGCCCGGAGGTTCGGCGTGAGGTCTTCCGCTTGCTGATGAAGCAGCCGCAGAAGCTCCGTTTCTTCGCTATTGTGGCGAGGAAACTCGCTCAGGTGGATTACGTTCGCCAGCAGCAGAGAGTCGATTCGACGTTTCGCTATACCAAGCACACTTTGTATGATTTTCTGGTGCACCGCTTCGCCTGCGCGGGTCTTCTTCACAAGCACGAATCGTGTGAGATTAGGTTTGCGCGACGATTCGAGCGCGACCGAAACCGGGCACTCGCCGCGGCGTTAGAAGGAGCCTTCGCAGGGTTCCAGGAGCGGCGCAAGCTCGCCAGTTCGGTGCAGCTCCATGTGCAGTCCGGTTTGTCCGCCGAGTATCCTGCCCTGCAGGCCACGGACTACTTCCTATGGGCGCTTCAGCGAATGTACGAGAAGCAGGAGGACCGGTACTGGGAGTACGTCTGGCCATCGGTGCGCCTGATCGTCGACCACGACGACCGGCGCCAGGCTCCTTCAGGGATGCACTACAGCCAAAAAAAGCCGCTCACGCTGGCGGCCTTGGAAGGGTGACCCTGGGGATATAGGATCGCCTTGTCTCATGCAAGGGTCACACGCGGCATGGAGCCGAATTTCGTCCCCACTGGTCAGGATGAGTATATCCACACTATATACTCGCGTCAAACCATTATGGAAACTCGGGGGTGATCCATTAGTTCTAAAATTGACTTTTGCCCCCATGGGTAGAGCCGGCTCTTCGCGGCCGGCCGTCGCTCACTCCTCATCCGGCACCCCTTCCCAGCAGTGGTCACACGTGCCGGCCGCGCTGGTCTCGCCGCCGCAGAGCTCACACGGAGTGTCTGCAATTGCAGACAGTTCCGCCTCGTCCCACACCGGCCGCTCCTCGTCCCCCTCCTCGCCGCACTCCGGGCAGTATGCCTCGTCCGGGTCGTCCAGATCGTGGTAGTGCGCGGCGCTGTCGTGCAGCAGCTCCGCTTCCCACTCATGGCGGCAGGCCGGGGAAGGGCAATACAACGCGATCGTCTCGTAGCGGTATCCGCAGCTCATCTCGGTCTCCAGGTAGGCGGCCGGGAGACCGGCCGCCAGAATGATGGTGATCGCGATCAGCGCAGGCAGCGCAGGCGGTAGGTGATGTCGAAGAGCTTCTGCTCGGTCTCATACCGCTCCGGAGAGCCCTGGGGCAGCGTGTAGAGGGCGTCGGCCAGATCCGCGCGGAGCTGGCGGAGGCGGCGGACTTCGGCGGTGCGCTGCTTGAGGGTGAGGGTAGAATTCATCGGTCGATCTCCAGGTTGATCACGGGAGAGGGCGCTTCAGTTTCCAGGCCGGGGCGCCCTCTCTCTGTCTACACTTTCAGTTTAACGCGAAACTGGACGTGCGTCAACGACTTTCGCGTTGACGCGAAAAATACTTTCGCGTTAAACTCGCGCTATGCCACGAACAGGAAAACCGATGGGCCGTCCGCCCGGTAAGGAGTTCCCCCACTACAAGGGGATCCGGATGAAGGACGAGGACGTGCGGCGGCTAGAGGCGCTGTCGCAGAAGCTGGAGCAACCCGAGGCCGAGGTGGTGCGCGAGGCGCTGCGCGAGCTGGCGCGGCGCGAAGGGGTGGAGTGACGCGTTAGGGGTGGAGTTGCTCCACCCCTAACGGGGTCGGTATCGGGCTGTACAAGAGGCGCCCACGCAGAGGAATCCGATTCCTCCAGAATTCCTCCGATTCGAGCGGACTCCCCCGGACGGCGGCCATTTTCGGACCGGTCTGGCCCGACAGGAGCCGGTTTTTGTGCCTGGATCGGCGCCGATCCGCGCCGATCCGAAACCGTCCGCCTTTCTTACACACAGGTGGTCGGGGGTTCAAATCCCTCACTGCCCATCTTACAATCCGTGCCTGTGAAGGGGTCCCGAGGGGGCCCCTTTCGCTCGTGTGGATGCCTGCGAATCCTCCAAAAATCCTCCGAGGCGAACGCCGCTCACACCGGGCGGCCGGTTGCCCCTCGGTTAGGCTCCTGCCTCCGACCGGTCGTGACTCCCTGCCACGACCGGCAGGTCATATAGCCGAGGCCGGCTGCACGTGGGCTGTCACGGGTCGTGCCAGGCATCAGAAAAACTGCCGCTGGCCAACGGGCTCGCCGCGATTGATCCGATTGGCAATCAGGATTCCGTCGACGATGCCGAGTGGGTAGATCACGAGAAGTCCGAGGCACCCGGT
>CAYQDT010000293.1:0-2783 GCA_964416225.1 uncultured bacterium | reverse complement strand
TTACCAGGATGAGGCCCACGCTCGCGGCTAGGATCACCACGCCCTTGACGTACTGGCCATTGTAAAGGGCCGCGGCCCACCAGCCGACCAGTACGGCCAGGAGGACGGCCGGAATGGTGCTGTGCGTGCCCGGATGCTTGTGGATGACGTCGGATCGGGCCGGGGCTGGATATTGAGATGGATAGCCGGGCGGTGCTCCGTAGGGGGGCTGGCCACCAGTCTGCGGGTAGCCGTGGGGCGGATGCCCGGGCGGCGGAGCGGTGGGGTTGGGCGGACCGGCGTTAACGAAGCGAGTCCGGTCATCGGGCGGCGGGGCGAACTGCGTTCGAAACGCATGGCCGCACCGGGGCCAGTTCAGCGCCGCTAGCTGCCGGCATCTCGGACACTGCTTGTACTGCGTAGTCGGCTCCATGCGGCCCTCCCTGGCTCCCTCTGCGGCGCGAGCTCGCCTAACTCCGGCAACGCCCGGGTCCGATGTCTTCCTCAAGCTCCTGTCGGATGCGATCCTCGCCGGCCACTGTCCCCAGATGCACCCCTCCGGGGCGCCTGCGACCTACTGAAGGGCGGTTGTTCAGCGCCTGCCGGGTCAGTGCCGAACGGCGCCCCTCGGACGGATCCCGGGTTCCCGGTAGTGAGGGTCCGTGCTGTGGGTCGTGGTCCACTGCCCGTTGCGGAACCCGCCGGATACGCATCTGGAGGCTCGTGCGACAGGTTGACCGCCTTCGCGGATCGGATTGCGGCTGCCGCCGACTGGCGGAAGACGCCGGCTCGGTGTGCCGGGAAGCCCGCCGTCACGCCTCCGCCCCCGAGCCCGTTCCGGATGCGGGGCGGTTCCGCCGCGGGCGCCGTCCGTGACGCAGGGAGAGACCGCCAATCGGAGCCGATGTCCCGCGCCGCGCGAGGAAATCCGCTGCGTGCCGCTTTACCGGTAGCTCCGGGTGCGTACTCGGCAATCAGTATCGAACGAGCTCCAGCCCGAGTACAGGATGGTAATTCTGTGCCTCGTCCCTCCGGGTGCCTGCGAGAGACCTAACGATGAGAACAAGATTTGATAAATAGATAAACAGCCGACAGGTTGTTTCCGCGGCAGCGGAAAATAGTGCGATAGCCTGCACGGTACAGGGCCCTTCGATCGACGATCGAGCTGGTGGCGCCGACCACTTTGTGTCATGAGGGCACCCCTACCGCAGGGTCTCCGCCAGCAAGTCACGACCGGTCGCCAACCGAACAACCGGACGGACGGTTGGATGGCCGGATGGAAAGGAACGCACGATGTCCCGAAACGCCGTAACCCGCTGTCTCGTCTCCGGGGTGTTCTTAGCCCCGCTGCTTTTGCTGTCCGCGCTGGTCCCGTCGCCTCCCCCGGCGCACGCCGCGGGGACCCTCTCATTTGCCGCGCCCGCTACCTATCCCATAGCGGGCGGTCCGGGAGATGGGATCGCCATCGCGGACTTCGACGGGGATACCGTCCCGGATCTGGCGGTGATCGGCGGACCGAATCCCGGCATGGTGACCCTCTACCACGGGAACGGCGACGGCACCTTCGGGGCGGGCGTCCCGTACCTGGTAGCGCAGGGGAACCTGATGGACCTGATCGCCGCAGACGTCAATAACGACGGCTTTCCCGATCTCGTGGCGACCAGCGAGTCCACGGGTAGCGTGTTCGTGGCGCTGAACAACGGCGACGGTACCTTCAACATGGGCACCGGCTACGCGGTAGGTTCCCGGCCGATGACGGTGACCGCCGCCGATTTCAATGGGGACGCCTGGACGGACCTGGCGGTCTCAAATCACGGCTCCAACACCATGTCGGTGCTGCTCAACAATGGAGACGGCACTTTCGGATCCGCCACGAACTACGGCGGCGGGAATTATCCCGGAGGGATCACCAGCGCGGACCTCAACGGGGACGGGTTCATCGACCTCGCGATGGTCAACTACAATCCGTTCGGGACCGGCTATGTCGGGGTGTATTTGAATGACGGGAGGGGCACGTTCACGGGAGCCGGCGCCTTTACCACCGGCGGCTCGTACAGCTCACATCTGGTGGTGGGCGACTTTAATGAAGACGGCATTCCGGACGTGGCGACGGCGAACACCTTCAGCCACAACGTCTCGCTGTTGTTTGGAGACGGAACCGGCGCGCTCAGTGCGCCGGTGATCTATCGCGGAAATACCTATCCACACGTGGGAGCGGCGGCTGACTTCGACGGTGACACCCACCTCGACGTGGCGTGGGCGAACAACGGCACGAACTACTTCACGGTGCACCGGAACCTCGGCAACGGCACCTTCGCCGATCCGCAGTCGTTCCCCACCGGGGGGACGAATGTGCGCGCCCTGGCGGTCGGAGATCTTGACGGGGACGGCCGCCCGGATGTGGTGACGGCGAACGCGTCGAGCGGCACCATTTCCGTCCTCATCAACACCACCGCGCCATAGGCGGCCGGGGTCCCGGCGTCGCGCGCTCGCAGCGGGCTCCCTGCCGGCTCGACGCTGCAACCGGGAAGGGCGCTCCTGCATGGCATGCGGGCGCGCCCTTCCTCGCCTGCTCGACGGATCCAGTCGGGGCAGCGGATCGCGGCATCAGAGCCGAAGCCTGACCGGAGACGCCGCGTCTCCGAGCGGTGGTGATATGAGGGCTACGCGCCCAGGGATGGCCGCGGTGCGGTTCGCGAGGGGCCCCGGGTGCCCCCACCCCGCTCGATACGCGTTTGAAAGCCAGGGGTCCGGCTCCGTGGCGCCGCGGGTCGGACATGCCGGACGGGTCCGTCGCTCGTTGC
>CAYQDT010000292.1:0-5556 GCA_964416225.1 uncultured bacterium | reverse complement strand
CTTCTGGCCGGGGATCACGCTGGCGGCGCTCGTGATGCTTTTCGGTGTCTACGCCCTCGTTGATGGAGCGGCGGCGATCGCGACCAGCTTCCGGAGCCGGGACACCAATGCGTCCTGGTGGATGCTCCTGATTGAAGGTCTGCTGGGGATCGCGGCGGGCGTCGCGGCCTTCCTGCTGCCGGGCCTCACCGCGGTCGCGCTGGTGTACGTCATCGGCTTCTGGGCAATCGCGACGGGGATCATCGAGATCGCGGCCGCCGTGCGGCTGCACCGGGAGATCGAGAATGAGTGGCTGCTCGGTATCGCGGGAGCACTGTCGATTCTCTTGGGGATCGTGATGCTGGCCCGGCCGGGAGTCGGCGCGCTGGCGCTCGTCTGGTGGATTGGGGCATATGCGCTGGTGTTCGGGACCATGCTCCTGGCGCTGGCCTTCCGGCTGCGCAGCTTCTCGGCACCCGCGCCGGGCCGCCGCGCCGCGGTCTGAAAGCGGCCTGGGAGATGGGAGACGCACCGATGCTCCGGGACGTGGCTCAGAACTCCAGCGGCGTGATGTGCAGGTTTCCGTCGGAAAGTTGCACCAGCGTGGCGTCGTCGCGGGGGGTCTGGCCAACGTTCCGGACGACCCGGCCATCGCGCGTGTGGTACTCCTGAGCGCGGTGCAGGTGGCCGGTGAGGTAGAGCCGCGGCCGGACCGTCTCGAACGCCCGGAGGAAGCAGGGCTGGCCCCCGTGCCGGTTCTGCCAGGTGCGGTCCGCCACGCCGCTCGGGCAGCCGTGGGTGAGCAGGAGGTCGACGGGGCCGTGGGCGGCCGCACGGGCGGCGGCCGCGGCGACCTCTTCATCGGTGATGTAGTACGGCTGCCGGTTGCTCTTGGCCCAGATCCCGCTGATCCCCGCGAGCGTGAGCCCGGCGCAGGCGCGGGGCTCCCCGTCCGGCAGGAGCACGGGCGTGCCGTCGCGGTTGTGCCATGCTGCCAGCGCGGCCAGGTGGTCATGGTTTCCGAACACCGTGTAGACCGGAAGCCGCTCCGTCAAGCGCTCCAGATCTAAGAGCGCGACCTCGTCCGGGTCGCCCCAGTCGCCGCAGCAAAGCAGCAGGTCCGGCTCCGCGGCCTCGACCGCCCGCCATCCCGCATTGAGGTCGCCGTGCAAATCACTCACCGCCAGAAGACGCATCTCCGATGTGATACCACCTCACGCAGCCCGGTGCCAGAGTGAGGGCTACGGTCGCCGGTCGCGCCGCGGGAGGCGCCCTACGCGGGTCTCGGCGCGCAGCGCGAGTTGTCTGATGCCCGCGCGGTGGAAAGAATACAGGGCGGTGCGACCCGGACTCTTCCGGTAGCAGGATGCGTCAGGAGTGTGCCGTAGTGCGGACGGGCAGCGGCCAGGGTGGGGGATCGGCGGACGGGGCGAAGGGTGGGGGAGCGGTGACCCTGCTGCTGGCGGCGATGACCGCGCTGACGGCGCTGTCGATCGATATGAGCCTGCCCGCGATGCCGCAGCTTCAGCAAACATTCCACGCGGGCGTCGCGCCGGTCCAGCTCACACTGAGTCTCTTCCTGGTGGGGTTTGCAGGCGGCCAGCTGGTCTCCGGACCCCTCTCGGACCGGCTCGGGCGGAGGCCGGTGCTCTTCGGTGGCCTCCTTCTCTATCTGGTGATGGGCGTGTTGTGCGCGGGCAGCCCCACACTCGCGCTCCTGGTGCTCGCGCGCTGCCTCCAGGGGGCGGGCGCCAGTGTCGGTCCCGTGATCGCGCGGGCGATTGTCCGGGACCGCTTCGATCACCGGACCGGCTCCGCCGTCCTTTCGCAGATCACGCAGGTGATGATCGTCGCTCCGCTGCTCGCGCCGACGCTGGGCGGCTATCTGCTCGTGGCATTCGGATGGCGGACCATCTTTCTGGTTCTGGCGGGAAGCGGCCTGCTGCTGTGGCTGGCGTGCTGGCGGCTGCTGCCGGAGACCGGAAGCCGCGAAACGGAGGGCAGCGGGCAGTGGGCGTACCTGCGGGCCGGCTTTCGGAGCGTGGTGGCGCATCGGACGAGCCTGCGGCACTCACTGACGACTTGCTTTTCGTATGCCGGCATGTTCGCATACATCAGCGGCTCGCCGTTCATCTTCATCGACCACTTCCACGTGGCTCGCCAGAACTTCGGCTACTGCTTCGCGCTCACGGCCGCGTGCCTGATGCTCGGCGCCACTGCAAACCGGATGCTGCTGCCGCGCCACGCGCCTTCGACGCTGCTGCGGGTCGGGGTCCGTCTCGTCACGGGCGCCGGCTTCCTGCTCACGCTACTGGCGTGGAGCGGCGTGGGCGGGATCGCGGGCGTGATCGTACCGATGATGCTCTACCTCTTCGGAATGGGGCTGGTCCAGCCGAACGCCACCGCGGCGGCGATGGCCCCGCATGGAAAGCTGGCCGGCATCTCCTCATCGGTGATGGGCGCCCTGCAGACGGTAGGCGGCGCACTGGCCGGATACTGCGTCGGAGCGTGGTACGACCACACGCCGCGCTCGCTCGCCGCGACGGTGCTGGTGATGGCCTGCGGCACCGCGCTGGTCTCCGTGCGCGATCCGGAGCCGGACGAGCACGGTGGCGAGCGGGAACTCGATCTACCCGTATCGGCCGCCGCGGCCGGCCGAGCGTAGGAGCCACCGCTCACGCACACGGGGGTACCGCTCGGGTTTAGCGCCTTCCGGGATGGGCAATCCTGGAGCGGGCGGCGGCGAAGAGGCGGCCTCGATTCACCGGAGGGCAGGCATGCGGCAGCGAAGACTTGGAGCTCAGGGTCTCACCGTATCGGCGCTGGGACTTGGCTGTATGGGGATGTCCGAGTTCTACGGGGAGGCGGACGAGGCGGAATCCGTCGCGACCATCCACCGGGCCCTCGACCTGGGACTCACCTTCCTGGACACGGCGGATATGTACGGCTCGGGCCGTAACGAGGAGCTGGTCGGTCGCGCGCTTCGGGGCCGGCGGGAGGGAGTTATCCTCGCCACCAAGTTCGGAAATGTTCGCGGACCGAAGGGGGAGTTTCTCGGGGTGAACGGCCGGCCCGAGTACGTGCGGCAGGCCTGCGATGCCTCCCTCCGGCGCCTGGGCGTGGACGTCATCGATCTCTACTACCAGCACCGGGTCGATCCGAAGACCCCGATTGAGGAGACGGTCGGCGCGATGGCGGAACTGGTACGGGTCGGGAAGGTCCGGTACCTGGGACTGTCCGAGGCCGCGCCCGAGACGATCCGCCGGGCCCACGCCACGCATCCGATCACGGCGCTGCAGACGGAATTCTCGCTCTGGAGCCGCGAGCCGGAGGACGCCGTCCTGCCGACGGTCCGCGAGCTCGGGATCGGCTTCGTGGCGTACAGCCCGCTGGGACGCGGGTTTCTGACCGGACGCTTCCAGCGGTTCGAAGACCTGCCGGAAGACGACTACCGGCGCTTCTCGCCGCGCTTCCAGGGCGAGAACTTCGAGAAGAACCTGCAGCTCGTGCGCCGGGTCGAGGAGATGGCGCGAGAGAAGCGCGTCACGCCGTCGCAGCTCGCGCTGGCCTGGCTCCTGCACCAGGGTAACGACGTGGTGCCTATCCCCGGCACCAAGCGACGCACCTACCTCGAGGAGAACGTCGCCGCGCTGGACATAGCGCTCAGCGGTGCGGACCTGGCCCGGCTGGACGAGCTCGCGCCGAAAGGCGCCACGGCCGGCGACCGCTACGGCGACATGAGCACCGTGAACCGCTGATCATGCCGAGCTGAGGTGCGGCGTCCCGGCACCGTCGTTCCCGGCCGGTGCTAATGAAAAGCGCCATTATCATTACCAGAACTACGGGTGTTTCCGCTCGTCCCGCGCTTACCGGTCGTGCTGCGCTCACCGGTCGCGCTGCGCTCACCGGTCGCGCTGCGCTCACCGGCGTCGGTCCGTGCGCACTGCAGCACTTTCCGCGCGCCGGGCCCGCGCCCCGGTGAGAGCCCGTGAAGGTCCCCTGCGAGATGCAGGAGACCTGCGAAGACAGCCCGAGGCCCACCTTTGGTCGCTGGAAGCTCTAGCGGAGGGATTCTGCGTGTCAGGAGTGCGACAGCACCCGGAGGGCTTGCTCTTGACACGCAGGTTCTCGGAGCGTACGACATTCGGCAAAGATGGGCGCCTCGGTCCAGAGGTGGACCAACTCACGGAGGGACGGGATCATGTGCAGCGAAGATACGGTGGCCATTGCTGACTGCATCCTGCTCGTTGAAGGGCGTGCATCGCCCAAAGCCGAGCAAGCTGTTTGTGCGGGGCTGCCTCGGCGACCAGGACCGAAGGAGAGAGTCTGCTTCGTCTCATTTGCGTATGCCGATCTGCCACTTCCGAAGGTGTTCGACACCGTGTTCCTACGATCAGACCCCAGGCGAGCGTGTCAGACAACCTGCTGCATCGAGGCAGTCACGCAACAGTTCGCAAAGCCCTTCGACGAGGTGCCGCACGGATGGAAAACGGTGTGCCTGCTGGTGTTTCCCGATGGAGTACCAGCACTGGTGGATGAGTTGCCCGAGGTAGGCGGTTGGTACGAAGGCCGTGATCCTATCTGCCTTTCCAGTAAAGCTACTTGGGAGGCGTGGCTGAACTCTGCGGTCCCCCTCCTCATCGAACAGGCGTAGCACGGCCCTGCCGTGATGTCCTGCTATACGACGTTTGTATGTAAACGAAGCTATCGGCCACGAAACCTACGAAAACCCGGTGAGTGCCTGTGAAGGGCCTCGCTCTTGAGGCGGCGGATCTCGCCGCTGCCGCCGACAATCTCTACAGAGCGTTTTGCGGGAGAGCTGGATGTCGGATCTGGTGCGGAGAGATCGGGCGCGCGTGAACGGCGGCGAACTGCTGCGCCTGCTGCTGGCGGATAAGCGCAGTCCCGCCACGAAGCGGGCCTACGCCGCGGACCTTCGCGATTTCTTCGGCGCGGACCTGAGCCCCGGCGAAGTCGAGCGGTTCGTGACTCAGCCGCCCGCGGAGATTGCGCGGCTGCTGGCGACCTATAAGGCGGACCTGCTGGATCGCGGGCTCACCGAAGCGACCATCAACCGCCGCCTCGCCGCCATCCGCTCCCTGTTGAAGTTTTGCTACCGCCTGGGCTGGTCACAGACGGACGGCCGGTCGCTGGTCGAAGGTGAGCGGGTCGTCGCGTACCGGGACACGCGCGGGGTCTCCACCGTGATCGTGAAGCAGCTCTTCGCGGCCGCGGACACGCGCGACCTGACCGGCCTGCGCGACCTGGCGCTGCTCCGGCTGCTCTGTGAGAACGCACTGCGCCGGGCCGAAGTCTGCGCCCTCGACGTGGCGGACTTCCGGCCCCAGGAGCGCCGTCTCTACATCCTCGGCAAGGGCAAAGGCACGCAGAAAGAGCCGGAGACGCTTTCCGACCGGGCCATCGAGGCGCTGAACCGGTACCTGGCCGCGGCCGGCCACGCCGGGGATCCGCAGGCACCCCTCCTGCGGAATGTGGACCCCCGGCCGGAACACCATGGCCAGCGGCTCACGGGCGATGGGATCTACCACATTGTCCGGGACCTCGGCGCGAGGGTCG
>CAYQDT010000291.1:0-5569 GCA_964416225.1 uncultured bacterium | reverse complement strand
GGCGCACCGCGCTGGTCCGCGAGCAGTCCGTGGAGCAGCTCCGGGCTGTCGCGCGGGAGTGGCTGTCACGCGGGACGATCAGCCTGGAGCGCGTGGCGCGGGCCCTGAACGAAGGCGCCGTGGAGCTGACGACGGTCACCGATCCGGTCGGCCGGTGGGAGACCGCCCTGGAGGCAGCGCGCCGCGGAAAGGCGCGGCTCCTGGAGCTGGCCGCGGCGGCGCGGCGCGATCCGTTTCTTCTCTTCGCTCGAAGCGCGACGCTGCGCAAGCTCGCGGCGGAGTACGAGCGGCTCGCCCGGATCTACGTCTTCCACTCGCTCCAGGTGGCCACCCTCCCCCATCTTGCGCTGCTGCGGCAGCAGGTGGCCGAACCGGTGCGGGTCTGGTCGGCCCGCACCGCGGCCATGGCGACGCTGCTGGCGCTCTCCCGGAATAGCTGGGCCACCGAAGAGTCACGAATCCTCGAGCGTCTGCGGGAGGAGGAAGAGACGGGACGGCTGGCACTCGGGCAAATGCGCCTGCCAGGCAAGGAGACGCCGTTCGTGGGGCACTCCGGCTGGGAGCTGCCGTATGCCTCCGCCGAGGAGGAGGGCGCGGCGATCGCGGAATTGCGCCAGGGCTGGATCCGGCGCCTTGCCGCGGCGGATACGGGGCTGCTGGCGCTGCACGGCAGCTCACCGCTGGACGCGGGCCCCGCGGAGCAGAGGGCTCTGGTGACCGGTATTGCCGCCGAGCTCCGGACGGAGGTGGAGGATCGGCTGCGGGGCTGGCTTTCGGCAACCACGTTTCAGCGCCTCGCCGAGCAGTACCGCGACCCGATCGAGCTGGAGTTCCGGCTCAGGCGGATGGTGGGAGCCGCGGCGGACCTGCCCGCCCTGGAGCCGCCCCACGCCCGGCCTGAAGGCTTTCCGCTGGAGTATGAGCTGGTCTTCTTCGGTGACATGAAGGCGGGCGAGATCCCGCCGCCCCTGCGCATGGTGGTCGATGCGGCGGACCGGGAGCGCCCCACCCGGGTGGTTGCCTCACGCGTCGCCCACTACCTGACGGCCGTGACGGAGCACGCGGGATTCTCTCTGGGCCGCTCTCCCATCTATTTCCAGCTCCAGGAGGCGGTGTCTGCAGCGGGCCCGGGCTCTCTTCCAGTCACCCGGCGCGACGCGCCCTGGCCGTCCGCCACGCTCCTAACGCGGAGCCGGCTGCGGGACGGGGCGGACCTGCTCTTCCTGGCCCTCGCCTTCGGTGTGCTCCGGGGCGGTGCCGATGGGACGGTCCCCCTCCCCTCCGCACTCCTTGTGGCGGAGTCGCCCGAGCCCCGTTTCCCGCTTCCGGGTGAGTTCGACCTGGCGGTCCGGCAGCTCGCCGGGGATGAGACGGCGCTGGCGGGCGTTGGTCTGGCCGTGGATCGTCAGGTCCAGGCCCGCGGCGTGGAATGGTGCAGCCTCCAGATCGAGCGCGTCCTCTCCGGCGAAAACCCCCTCCGCATGACCTTTCCCGGCGCCGACGAGAGCGACCGGATCCGCGCGCTGCGGCTGGCGGCCCTCCGGGCGCTTTCCCGCTACGAAGAGCTGCGCGAAGAGTTTGCCAGGAGCCCGCTGGGCGCCGATACGGATTGGCTGCGGCGGGGCAACCGGTTCGCCTGCGCCCACTGCGGGTTCGACCTCGGCACGGACGCCGGCGCGTTGCCCGGCGCCTGTCCGCAGTGCCGGGAGCCGCTCGTGCCGCGCAAGCTGCACGCGGCGGCCGCGTCGGACGGCTTCCGGCGCATCCCGAATCCCTACGTGGTGGGGACGCCGCTGGAAACGGGCGCGGGCGTGTTCGTCGGGCGCGAGGACATCATCCGGCAGGTGCGGGAGCGGCTCATCCGCCCGGCCCATCGGACCATCCTCATCCTGATCGGCGAGCGGCGCAGCGGCAAGACTTCCGCCCTGAAGCAGCTCCAGTACCGGCTGGAAGGCGATCTCACGCCGCTGTTCATCGACCTTCAGGGCCTCACCGCCACGGACCTGCCCGGCTTCCTCTGGTGGCTTGCCTGGCGGATCAAAGAGGCGCTGGACGAGCGCGGCGTCTCCGTGACGCTCCCCAGCTACGAGCAGTGGAGCAGCGGCCCGCCGGATTACCAGTTCGAGACGCTGGTGCTGCCGGAGATCCGCCGGAAGCTGGCGGGCGGCCGCGTGCTGCTGATGCTGGACGAATTCGAGGTGCTGGCCCAGCGGGTGATGAAGGGCACGTTCGACGCCCGCGCGTTTGACTACCTCCGCCACCTGATGCAGCATGCGGACGGCATCGAGTTCCTCTTCGCCGGGACGCACATTCTGCGCCAGTTCGCGGCGAACTACGTGACGTTCCTCTTCAATATCGGGGTCTTCCTGGACGTCGAATTCCTGACGCCGCCGGATGCCCTGCGCCTGGTCCAGGAGCCGGTCCGTGCCGCGGGCGTCACCTACGATCAGGGCGCGCTGGCGGCCGTCCTGGAGCTCGCCGGCGCCCATCCCTACTTCACGCAGCTGTTCGGCTTCCACCTGGTGGAGCGACTGAACCGCCTGCGAAAGCGGCACGTGACGCGGGAAGACGTGGAGGCCGAAAGCGGTCCCGTGATCGCCGCCGCGAGCGCCCACCTGGACCACGTGTGGGGGCAGCTCGGGGATGCCGAGCGCCTCCTCATCGCCTTCGTTGCGGAGCACTGCGCGCCGGGCGCGAGCTGCTCCGAGGACGGCGTGCTCCAGGCCGCCATCCAGGACGACTCGAGCCTTCGCCCGTACGTTTTTCGCGCGGCTGTGGAGAAGCTGATCGCGGTCGGGCTCCTGCGCGGCGGCACGGAGAGCGGCGAAGGCGGACGGGAGGTCCGGATCCTCAAGCTCACGGCGGAGGTGTACCGGCAGTGGCTGCTCTCGACCCGGCCCTACCACCGCCTACGAGAGGAAGGTCTGAGCTGGGGCTAACCGTTAACCGGGGCTCGTGACGATTGCCCGCGAGGGAAGAGCCCCGGAAGGCGGCGGGGCCGGAGTGTTGAGAGGGGGAAAGCAATGCAGCTCTTCGGCGATCTTCGGAGCCCCGCCCTGATGTACGTCAAAGCGCCCCTGTTCCTCACCGCCGGCGCGATCTCCGCCGCGGCGCTCCTCTGGGAGCATCCGGGGTGGCGGACCGCTGCGCTGCTGGGGATCTCCATCTGGTCGTTCTGCCGGCTGTACTACTTCGCGTTCTACGTGGTCGAGAAGTACATCGATCCCGGCTACCGCTTCGCGGGAATCGGCTCGGTTCTGGTGTACCTGCTGCGCCGTGGACGGCGCCTCTCCGGACCGGACGATCCGGATACGGCTCCGGGCGGTGCCAATAAGTAACATCCGCTGCAGTTCTTCCCGCGGGCTGCCGATAAGGACGGTACACTCCCTATCCGACAGAGGGAAGGTCCTCATCATGAAACTCGGAACTATTCTGCGGCGCAATGGCGTTCTCACGGAGGAGCAGCTCGATCAGGCGCTCCGGCATCAGCAGCAGCACCGGGGGCGCCTCGGCGAGGCGCTGCTCACGCTCGGGCTGTGCAGCGAGGCGCAGCTCAGTCACGCGCTGGCGATCCAGATGGGGATGCCGTTCGTGGACCTGGCAGAGACCCCGCCCACGCCGTGGGCGCTCCTCCAGCTCTCTCCGCAGCTCGCCCGGCATTACCGCGTCGTGCCGGTGCGCCAGGAAGAGGATCGCAGCTTGCTGGTGGTGGCGCAGAACCCGCACGACTTCACCATTGACGACAGCCTGCGCCGTGTGCTGCGCCGACCCGTGGTGCTGGCCTGCGGGGTGCGATCGCAGATCGACGAGATCCTCGACCGCTACACGGAATACGCGGACGGTAACCCACGGGTGGGACACGAGGGGGCGGTCCGCGAGCGACTAGACGCGCGCGCCGAGCTCCAAACGCTCCTGAAAATGAACCCGAGTGAAGGCCTGGTGCGGCTGCGCCGGCTGATGGAGGAAGAGGTGCAACACGGCGGCAGGATCCGGTTCGAGCTGGACCGCAGCTCGCTGCGAATCCAGGTGGACCACCGCGGCACCCTCCTGACAGTGGCGACGCTCCCGCCGGACCTGCTTCAAGTCGGCATCCACGAGCAGCGCGGGGCCCCGGCCTCCGTCGCTGCGCGCTCACCACGCCAGCATCCGTAGAGCGGGCGAGGCGGGAGCGGGCGAGCCGGTAACCCGGCCCGCCGCGTCATGCAGTCCCTACTTGCCCGCGGGCCGCAGCGTCACCGTTGGTCCGGTGGTCGCCGCGGCCGGGTTGGGCGTGCCGTTGGCCGGCTGGCTGGGGCGTCCGTCCAGCCCTTCCTTCAGGAGCTGCGCGGCCAGGACCGCCTGGAGCACGCCGGTGATCTGGTTGGTGGTGCCCTCCGCCGCGTGGCCGTCGCCGCTGATGTTCACAATCCGCGCCTGGGCCAGCGCCTGGGCGATCTGCGGCGTGATCTGCGGAACCATCTCGAGCTGACGGAGCTTCAGGTAGGCGTCTCCACCCTGCGCGATCGCCTGGTTCACCTTCTGGATCGCTTCCGCCTGGGCGGCAGCCAGCACCCGTGTTCGCTCCGCCTCACCCTCGGCAAGCTTCACGAGGCGCACCCGCTCCGCTTCGCCCTGGCCCTCCGCTTCCACCCGCGCCCTCTCCGCGTCGGCGGCCGCCTGTGCGATCTGCGTCGCACGCAGCTCGGCGGCACGCTGTACGGCCAGCGCGTCCTGCTTGATCGCCTCCGCCTGCGAGACCTGCGCCGCGTTTTCCGCCCGGCGGCGCTCCAGGTCGCGCTCCTTATCGGAGATCTGCTGCATCGCGTTGAGCCGCGCCTCCTGAGCGCGCCGCTCCTGCTCCGCCTGGACGATGTCCGCGTTCGCCTTGGCCTCAACGGCGCTCTGTCGGCGGCGCGCTTCCGCGACCTCGGAATTCACGACCTTGATGTTCAGCGACTTGAACGTCAGGCCCAGGTCGTGGAGCTCCCGGGAGCACTGCCGCTTGATGATGATCGCCAGCGGATCCTCGTCCTCCTCGTCCGGCTCCGCGGAGCGGACCGGGAACTGAGTCTCCGCCGGCGCGGCCCGGAGCGCGCGCTCCACGGGCACCTCGCTCGCCGGCTCCGCCGTAACGTGTCCCGTCATGGCGCTGAAGAGCTGGTCATGCTGGAGCAGGTTCACCGCCCGCCGGCCGGCGGAGGTGAGCAGGTCCGTCAGGGTGCCGAGTTGCTCCTGCGGGCTTTTCGAGAAGAACCGATTGGCCGCGGTGAGCACCATCTCGCTTGTGTCCCCCACCGCGACGATTGCGGATGCCTGGACATTAACCTTGATCGGCCGGGGAATGCCGCTCTTGTCCCGGTCGGCCGTCTGGTCCGTGATGTCCAGGTCGATGTTGATCGCCTGCGAGGGAATCGAAGAGGCCGTGGTGACGACGGGCGCCTCGACCGCCTTGGTGGGCCCCTTGTAGATCTTCACGGTGCCGCCCATCCAGGAGACGATGCGGATGACCCCCGCGGGAACGGTGGACAGGAACCGGCCGATGATACCGGCCACCACCAGGCAGACGACCAGCACCAGGAAGGCAATGGTA
>CAYQDT010000290.1:0-5569 GCA_964416225.1 uncultured bacterium | reverse complement strand
TTTCCGCACCGAGGCCGCCGTGTCTCTCCGTTCTTGCGTACGGCGAGACCCCGTTCTTCCGCAGCCGAGGACCCGCTCCGCCAGCTTGCAGCTTTCTCACCGACGTCGTTGAAGAAGGAGGCAAGAATTGAGACGGTACGCCGCCGATCACATTCGCAATGTCGCACTCGCCGGCCACCAGGGGTCGGGGAAGACTACTCTGGCCGAGGCGATTATGTACGACGCCGGCGCCATCGACCGGATGGGGAGCGTCGCCGACGGAAGCGCCAAGACCGACTTCGACCCGGATGAGGCGAAGCGGCACATCAGCATCAACCTGGCGCTCGCGCCCGTGGAGTGGCGCGAAAACAAGGTCAACGTCCTCGACACGCCGGGCTATCTCGACTTCATCGGAGAAGTGGGAAGCGCGCTGCGGGTCGCCGACGCGGCGGTGCTGCTGGTCTCCGGTCCGGCGGGTGTCGAAGTGGGCACCGAATCGGCCTGGGAGCTCGCGATGGAGCGGAAGCTGCCCCGGCTCATCTTCGCCAACAAGATGGACCGCGAGAACGCGGACTACCACCGGCTGCTTGAATCGATCCAGAGCGCCTTCGGCAAGCGCTGCGTCCCGATCCAGGTGCCGATCGGCGCCGAGAGCGGCTTCAACGGCGTAGTAGACGTGCTGCGGCAGGTGGCGTACACGGGGCGCGGACGGGAAGTCCAGCGGGGTGAGGTGCCCGAATCATGCCGGGAGCTCGTTCAGCAGTGTCGCGAGGCGATCATGGAGTGCGCCGCGGAAGCGGACGATGAGCTCCTGGAGAAGTACCTCGCCGGCGAGCCGCTGACCGACGATGAATTGTGCCGCGGCCTCGTCGCCGCGGTGCAGGGATGCAACACTGTGCCCGTGCTGTTCGGCAGCGCCGGCGCCAACATCGGCGTGCAGCCGCTGCTGGACGCGATCCTGGAGCTGCTGCCCTCGGCAGCCGTCACCGGCGCCCGCCCGGAGCAGCCGGCCGCGGCGCTGGTCTTCAAGACGCTGAGCGATCCCTATGTCGGCCGCCTGACCTATTACCGCGTCTACCAGGGTTCGCTGAAGGGCGGCGCGCACGTGACCAATACCACTCGGGAGCAGGACGAGCACCTGGGACAGCTCTTCTATCTCCGCGGGAAGGCGCAGGAGCCCGCGCCGGAGGTACCGGCGGGCGATATCGGCGCGATCGCGAAGCTGGCGGTGACCGGCACCGGAGACACCCTCTGCGAAAAAGGGAAGAGCGTGCGGCTGGAGGGAGTCGACTTTCCGCAGCCGTCATACAGCAAGGCGATCGTCGCGCTCAGTAAAGCGGACGAAGACAAGATGGGTCCCGCACTGGCCCGCCTGGCGGAAGAAGACCCGACCTTCCGGTTCCGCCGCGAGCCGGAATCCGGCCAGACGATCATCTCCGGGCAAGGAGACACCCACCTGGCGGTGGTGATCGAGCGACTCAAGCGCTTCGGCGCCAATGTAAAGGAAGAGCCGGTTCGGATTCCCTACCGCGAGACCATCCACGGCACGGCGCGCGTCCAGGGCCGGCACAAGAAGCAGACGGGCGGCCGGGGGCAGTTCGGCGACTGCTGGGTCAAGTTCGAGCCGCTCCCCCGCGGGTCGGGCTACGAGTTCGTGGATGCCATCGTGGGCGGCTCGATTCCGCGGCAGTACATTCCTGCTGTAGATAAGGGGCTGCAAGAAGCGATGGATCATGGTATTCTAGGCGGGTTTCGTGTCGTTGACGTTCGCGCGACGTGTGACGACGGCTCCTTCCACGATGTCGACTCGTCGGAAATGGCTTTCCGGCAGGCGGCGCACCTGGCCTTCCGGGCCGGGATGGAGAAGGCGCACCCGGTGCTGCTGGAGCCGATGGTCACGCTGGAAGTGGTGGTGCCCGAGCAGTACATGGGCGACATCATCAGCGACATGAACACCAAACGAGGCCGCATCCTCGGGATGGAGCCCGCCGGCAACGCCAGGCAACTGGTCCGAGCCACGGCACCCCAGGCCGAGGTGCAGAACTACGCCATCGACCTGCGCTCCATCGCGCGGGGGCGCGGCAAGTTCGTGACGGAGTTCAGTCACTACGAAGAAGTGCCCGCGCATATCGCGCAGCAGGTGATTGAGAAGGCGAAGAAGGAACGCGAGGAGCATGCCTAAGCAAGCCCTGATTATCAAGGCCCGACGGCCCGCGAAGTTCAAGGTCCGGCAGTACAACCGCTGCAATGTCTGCGGTCGTGCCCGGGGCTACTTCCGGAAGTTCGGCCTTTGCCGGATCTGCCTCCGGGAAATGGCGCATCGCGGCCTGGTGCCGGGCGTCACGAAGAGCAGCTGGTAGTCCCGGCCCGGCACCCCGCCCGCCGCTGACGCCGTCCGGCGCCGCCCGCACCCCGGTGCGGGCGGAGAGCGCCGCGGATCCGGCGGGAAGGGCCCTGCCGGGCCCACAAAACTAGAGGTACGCGACGGCCAGCGTCCCCTCCGCCTGTGGCGGGGGTGCGGTTCTCCTCTAAACCGCACCCTCCGCCACCCAGCCCGGGCAGGGGGAAACAGACCGTCTGAGAGAGGAAGCCCACGAGTGAGTGCTATCACCGATCCTGTAGCGGACCTGCTCACCCGCATCCGGAACGCGGCGCGCGCCGGACATGAGCAGGTCGAGATCCCCGGGTCGCGGCTGAAGCTGGAGATCGTCAAGATCCTGGCGCAAGAAAAGTTCATCCGCGGCTATCAGTTCATCAGTGACGAGAAACAGGGGATCATCCGCGTCTTCCTGAAGTACGGGCCCAAGCGGGAGCCCGTGCTCAACCAGCTCAAGCGGGTCAGCAAGCCGGGCTTGCGTGTGTACGCACCGGCCGATAGAATACCGCGAGTTTTGAACGGGATGGGCATCGCCATCCTGAGCACCAGCCGCGGCCTCCTGCCGGACCGCGAATGCCGGCGGCAGCACATCGGCGGCGAGGTCCTCTGCCACGTTTGGTAGACTTTCGGTCGCGAGTCGCGCGTCCACCCACCCGGTCGTCAGTACCCGGACCGGTGGACTCGGGACCAGAGCGGAGCAATAACAATGTCTCGAATTGGTAAGCTGCCCATCGCGCTCCCGAACGGCGTGGAAGTCTCCCGCAACAACGGACACGTGGTGGTGAAGGGCCCGAAGGGCCAACTGGAGCGGCCGGTGCCGAAGGGCATCGAGGTGCGCGTCGAAGATGGCAAGGTGCTCGTGGAGCGCGGCGACGACGGGCAGGAGCAGCGCGCCCTGCACGGCCTCACCCGCTCGCTCGTCGCCAACATGATCAAAGGTGTGAGCGACGGCTACGAGAAGGTGCTAGACATCGTCGGCGTCGGCTTCCGCGCGGAGATGGTCGGCAAGGCCATCCGGATGTCGGTGGGCTACTCCCACCTGGTGGAGGTCCACCCCAAGGAAGGGATCACCTTCGAGGTGGGGCAGGAGACCAACACCCGAACGTTCTTCCTGCGCGTCAAGGGCATCGACAAGGAAGTGGTGGGCCAGCAGGCCGCCGAGATCCGCTCCCTGAAGAAGCCGGAGCCGTACAAGGGCAAGGGTATTCGCTACCGTGGTGAAGCAATCCGCCGCAAGGTCGGAAAGAGCGCCAAGGGTGGCAAGGGCGGAAAGAAGTAGGAACACGCGATGAACGCCAGACAAGAGCTTCGCGCGCGGCGACATGCGCGCGTTCGTAAGAAGGTGACCGGCACCACCCAGCGGCCGCGCCTCGCGGTGTTCCGGAGCGAGCACCATATCTACGCCCAGGTGATCGACGACAGCAAGGGCCACACCCTCGCCGCCGCTTCCTCGCTCGATTCCGGCATCCGCGGCGAGCACAAATACGGCGGCAACGTGGAAGCCGCGCGGGCCGTCGGCAAACTGCTGGGTGAGCGCGCCCGGGCGGCGGGTGTCGCCCAGGTGGTTTTCGACCGCGGCGGCTTCGTCTATCACGGCCGGGTGGCCGGGCTGGCCGACGCGGCGCGCGAGGCGGGCCTCGAATTCTAGGGATTGCACCAGGGAGACCCGGAGCGGGCAGTGAAGGCTGCGCCGCTCCCCGGGCGGCGACCTCCGGGTCCCCGGGTGAGGAACTTCAACATGCGAAAAATCGATTCCAGCGCCCTCGAGCTTGAAGAGCGAGTGGTGAAGACGAATAAGTGCCAGAAGACCACCAAGGGCGGCCGGACGCTGAGCTGGAACGCTCTCGTGGTCGTCGGCGACGGGCGGGGCCACGTGGGCGCCGCCACCGGTAAGGCCCGTGGAATTCCGGACGCCATCCGCAAGGCCTCCGAGGCCGCCAAGAAGGTGCTCATCGAGGTGCCGCTGGACGGCACCACCATCCCGCACCCCGTGGTGGTCTCCTCGGGCGCCTCCATCGTGATGCTGAAGCCCGCTTCGCCGGGAACCGGCGTCGTGGCGGGCGGCTCGGTCCGCGCGATCCTGGAAGCCGCCGGAGTGCGGGACGTGCTCGCGAAATCCCTCGGCTCCTCCAACGCGGTCAACACCGCCTGGGCGACGCTGAAGGCGCTCCAGAGCCTGAAGACCCCCGAGGAAGTGGCGGAGACCCGCGGGGTCGAGGTCGGGTCCATGCCGGTGCGCCGCCAGGACAAGCCGCACGGTCTCGCGACGAGTGAGGAGAGCCATGTCTAAGGTCAAGATCACTCTCACGAAGAGCCCGATCAGCTGCCCCGAAGTGCAGCGGCGGACGGTGCGCGGGCTGGGCCTGCGCAAGATGAACCAGAGCGTTGTCCAGCCGGCCAACCTGGCCATTCTGGGCATGGTGCGCAAAGTGTCCCATCTCGTCACGATTGAAGAAGTTGCCGACGAGGCCTGAGAGGCAGATTTTCGATGAGACTTGAAGACCTGCGCCCGAACCCGGGCGCCAAACACCGTGCCAAGCGCATTGGCCGGGGAATCGGCAGCGGCCACGGCAAGACCGCCGGCCGCGGCCACAAGGGCCAGTACGCGCGCAACGGTGTCCGGCCCGGCTTTGAAGGCGGCCAGACGCCGCTCCACCGTCGGCTGCCTCGCTTCCGCGGCTTCAACAATATCTTCGCGAAGGAATTCGCGATCGTGAACCTGGACGACCTCGCTCCGTTCGAGGCCGGAACCGTGGTCACGCCGGAGCTGCTGCTGGAGAAGCGGATCGTCCGGGACCTGAAGGACGGGCTGAAGATCCTGGGGGACGGCGAGCTGCAGGCGGCGTTGACCGTTCGTGCCCACAAGTTCAGCAAGTCCGCCAAAGAGAAGCTCGCGGCGGCCGGGGGCACCGCGGAGGTGATCAGCTAATGCTCAGGAACCTGGTAGCGGCATGGAGCATACCGGACGTCCGGGACCGGATCCGGTACGTCTTCCTCATGATGGGGCTGTTCGTCATCGGCCTTCATATCCCGGTACCAGGGGTGAACCTGACGGCGCTCGAGCAGTTGATCCGGAACACGAGCATCCTGGGCCTGCTGGATACCTTTTCCGGCAGTGCCCTGCGCCGCTTCACCATCTTCGCGGCGGGGATCGGGCCGTACATCAACGCGTCGATCATCATGCAGCTCCTCACCGTCGCCCTGCCCTCGCTG
>CAYQDT010000289.1:5345-5573 GCA_964416225.1 uncultured bacterium | reverse complement strand
AGAGCGGCGGCCCGACGCGCCACGGCTCGTAAGCGGGGATCCCGTTGCGCCGCGGCGTGACGAATGCCCGCGGCGAGCATCCAGAGCAGCCCGGATACGGCGACAGCCGTGTCCGGGCCGTTTCGCTCCGGGGCCACGGGCGCACCGGGGCGCCGCTACCGGCGGCGGGCGCTCGACGGCCCTTTGCCGGGCCTATGCCGGCCCTCCCCTGCCGCCTTGTCTATCCGC
>CAYQDT010000289.1:0-5335 GCA_964416225.1 uncultured bacterium | reverse complement strand
CAGGGCCGGGCCAGCTACAGCATGGAGCCGAGCCACTACGACGAGGTGCCGCGCAACGTGGCGGAAGAGATCATCGCCAAGAGCGGCGGCCCGACGCGCCACGGCTCGTAACCGGGGATCCCTCCACGCCGCGGCGTGACAGGCGTCCGCGGCGCACATTCCGAGCAGCCCGGATACGGCGACAGCCGTGTCCGGGCCGTTCCGCTTCTGGCCGGGGCCGCACCGGAGCGCCGCTGCCGGCGGCGGCCCCTCGCCGGCCGCCCTTGCTGCCTTGTCTATCCGCGCCGAATCTCCCAGCATCCGCCCTCACCGCGGGCTCCTGCGGTACCGCCTGGCGCTGGTCATGGCCGGCGTGCTGTGGAGCCTCGGCGGCCTCTTCATCAAGGCGCTCACCGTCTATCCCGCGTGGCACTCCAGCGCGCTCGGGATTACCTGCTACCGGAGCCTCTTTGCCGGGCTCTGCCTCCTCCCATTCCTGCGCGGCCGGAAGCTCGCCACCTGGCGTGACAGCGCGGGCGCCGTGGCGCTGTACCTCCTGCTGCTGGGGCTCTACGTGGCGGCGACGCAGGGAACCACCGCGGCCAACGCGATTTTCCTGCAGTACACTGCGCCGCTCTACGCCATGCTCCTGGGCCCGCTCCTGTTCGGTGAGGCGTTCCGGAAGGCGGACCTCTGCACGCTGGCGGTTGCCATGACCGGGATCGCCGTGCTGTTCGCCGGCAGCTTCCACGGCGGGGAGCGGCTGCCGCTGCTCCTCGCGGCGGGCAGCGGCGTGATGTTCGGGCTGTTCCTGCTCTGGCTGCGGCGGATGCGCTATGCGGATCCCGTGGCCGTCACGGCGGTGAACAACGTCGGCGTTGCGGCCCTCGCCGCCGGCGGACTGCTCCTCGGAATCCCGGGGTGCGGCCGCCCCGCCGAGCTCGCGCTGCTCCCCCGGGCGCTGATGGGGGATCCGCACCTGCTGGCGGTTCTGGCACTCCTCGCGCTGATGGGCGCCCTGCAGTTCGCGCTGCCTTACGTGCTCTTCAGCTACGGCCTCCGGCACGTTCCCGCGGTGGAGGGCGGCCTGCTGGCGCTCGTCGAGCCGGTGCTCAACCCGCTCTGGGTGGCGCTGGTGCTCCACGAGCGTCCTTCCGTCGCCACCCTGGCCGGCGGGAGCATCATCATCGCCGCGCTCGGCCTCCGGTACACCCTCTTTTACACCCTCTTCCGCACGAAAGAGGAGTGCCGGTAGGAACGGGCGCATTCCCGCCCGCAGACCCGGCCGCGGGCCCCCCGACGACGGCCGGTGCCCCGCCGCTCCGATCCCGGGGCGCCTGCCGGATCAGGCGCGGCGCGTTCGCCGGAAGGCGAGATAGGCCGGGAGCCCCAGAAGGATGACCGCCAGCCCGAACAGCGCCTGGCCGGGATGGTGGGCCGCCGCGTGGACCGTCATGGCGAAGCTGACCAGCGCGAACAGCCCGGGAACCACCGGATAGCCCGGGACGCGGAACGGCCGCTCCAACTCCGGCCGCCGCACGCGCAGCACCAGCACCGCCAGCGCGCTGAGGCCGTAAAAGGACCATGCCGCGAACTGGATGGACCCCAGCAGCGACTCGAAGAGCGGAACGCGCACGGCGCCTCCCGGCCCCTGGATCAGGCTGCCGAAAGGAAGCACGATCATCAGCCCGGCCCAGAGGCCCTGGAAGAGGATGGCATTGGCGGGCGTCCGGAAGCGCGGGTGCAGGCGCGCGAAATCAGGAAAGAAGAGGCCGTCCCGTGCCATGGCGAACCCAATGCGGGACCCGCCCAGAAGGAGACCGTTGACGCTTCCGAAGGCCGCGATCAGCACCACCGCTGCCGCCAGCGCCGCGCCCGCGGGTCCGAACAACGCGGAGCCTGCGTCCAGCGCCACCCGGCCGGATCCGGCGATCCGATCGAGGGGTAACAGGTAGTGGAAGGCCAGGTTGACGGCGAGATAGAGCAGCCCGACGATTCCCGTACCCAGAATGAGCGCGCGGGGCGCGTCCCGGCGCGGATCCTTGAGCTCCTCGCTCACGATCGCGCCGTTGGTCCATCCGACGAAGCTCCACAGGACGGCGAAGAGCGCGGCGCCGAGTGCCGGCAGCAAGCCGCCGGGCGATCCCGCACCGGACCAGAGAGGATGGAGGTGGTGGGGGCTGCCCCCGGGCATGCCGAATGCGCAGGCAACGAGCGCGCCGAGGAGGGCCACTTTGGTTGCCGTAAAGAGGACCTGCGCGGCGGAGCCCCAGCGCACGCCCGCGTAGTTGAGGAGGGTCAGCAGGAAGACCGCGACGAAAGCGGTCCAACGGAGCTGCCAGTCGGATTCCAGATGGGTGAACGAGCCCGCATAGGTTGCGAACCCGGCCGCGACGGCCGCAATGGCGCCGGTGCGGATGATCCAGAACTCCGTCCAGCCGTACAGGAAGCCGGTTAAGGGGCCGTACGCCTCGCGCAGGTAGAGATACTGGCCGCCGGCACGGGGGAACGTCCCGGCGAGCTCGGCGAAGGTGAAGGCACCGGCCAGCATCACCAGGGCGCTGACCAGCCAGACGCCGAAGATCGCTCCGGTGCCGAACCGGCCGACGGTTGCCGCCACGGTGCCGGGCAGCAGGAAGATCCCTGTTCCGACCACGGTGCCCACCACCAGACAGGTGGCTTCGACGGGCCCGAGGGCGCGATCGAACGTCGGCACGCCGAACGCCGGAGCCGCTGCCGGCTCGGTCACCCCCTGATCGCTTCGCAACGTGAGCAGCTGGCCTGCCATACACTCCACCGCCGGGAGACGCGCCGATCGGGAGCCCGGTCCCGAAGGCAAGCCCTGATCTCGGGTGCGGGATGCCCGGGCGTCCTCCGGGGGAACATTATCGGAAGATCGTGGCGCGGCGAGAGAGTGAGTCGCGGCACGGCCGGGAACCGGCTCTCAGATGAGGCGGACCTCCACCTCGGCTCCGTTTTCAAAGCCGGGACTCCGCGCGGGGACCACCACGATCCCCGCCGCCCGCACCATCGTGGTGATCATCGCCGAGACACCCGGGATCGGCTCCGCGTGCCACGCCCCGTCCCGTTGGGTGAGGGTGACCCGCACGTGGTCCTCGCGCCCGTCCGCCGAGCGGAGCTCAGTGGTGAGCCGGGCGCGCACGGTAGCCGGATCGGCGGGAAGCTTGAGCAGCCGGCGGAGAACCGGCTGTACGAACTGGTCGAACGTGTTCAGCACGGAGACGGGCTGTCCCGGAAGGCCGAAGACGGGCTTCCCTCCGCAGACGGCAAAGATCGTCGGCTTGCCCGGACGGATATCGACGCCGTGCACCAGCACCCCCGGCTCGCCCAGGCGGTGGATGACGGGGGCGACGACATCCTTCACGCCAACCGACGTGCCGCCGTTCAGAATCAGCATGTCGTTTTCGGCCAGGGCCCGCGTGGCGGCGGCGAACAGGAGCTCCTCCTGATCCGGCGCGATCGGGTAAGGACGCGGGATCGCGCCGAGCGCCTGGACGAACGCGGCGAGCGAGTAGGTGTTCATATTCCGGATCTTGCCGAACGGCGGAGCGACATCGGCCGGCACGATCTCATCACCCGTCGAGAGGATCCCGACGGTCGGCAGCTCGTAGACCGCGCAGCGGGTCAGTCCGAGGCCCATCAGCGCGCCGACGTCCGGCGGGCGCAGCCGGTGTCCTTCCGTAAGCAGCAGCTCGCCGCGCGATACGTCTTCTCCCCGCTCGATCAGGTGCCGTCCCCGCGCCAGCGGCGCCTCGATGCGCACCGCGTCTCCCTCGGCGGTTGCCTGCTCGATCGGCACCACCACGTCCGCCCCCTCCGGCAGCATTCCGCCGGTGGGGATGCGGGCGGCATGACCGGGGCCGATCGGTACCCGCGCCACCTGGCCCATCTGGATGTCGTCGACGAGCCGAAGGATGACGGGTGCCGTCCGGAGGTCCTCCGCGCGGCATGCGAAGCCGTCCATCAGCGAGCGGGCGAAGGGCGGCAGGTCTTCCGGCGAATGGACGTCGGCGGCCAGCACGCGGCCCACGGCGGCAGCTGTCTCCACCTCCTCCACCCGAAAGCGGGGAGACCACGCCTCGGCGAACTTCCGGCGCGCCTCGTCGGCGCTCATCAAACGGCCCCAGGTCAACATGCCCACCTCCGCCCTTTCGTCCGCGCCGGTCCTCGCGCGCCGCGCTCCACGGAATTATACGCCGCGCCGCGAGTGCCGCTTCCGGCCGGGCCGCAGCCGAGGAAAGGCGGAACCGGCGTCCGAAGAATCGGGTGTACGGTGGATCCGAGGAGCCCGGCATGTCCGCTCAACCCGCTGCACCGAAACCACGTGAAGCCGCCCTTGCGGCCTGGCTCGCGCGGGCGGGAGCGCTCCTGCTGGCACTGGCCGTGGTCCTCCCCGTCCTGATTCAGCTCCCGGAGAGCCGGGGCCGGATTCCAAGCTGGAGCGGGGGAGACCTCGACACGGCGCTCCTCCATGCGGGACTGGTCACGGCCCCGCGCTTCGCCGACACCCTGAAGTGGTGGGCGGGTCCGTGGGTCGCCGGCCCGGTGGTTCCGTTCTACCGCCCGCTCACCTCGCTGCTGTTCTGGACGGAGTGGAAGCTGTTCGGCAGCGCGGAGTGGCTGTACGGCTACCCCGCACTCCTGGCGCACCTCCTCGCCGCGCTCCTCTTCGCGGAGGTCGCATTCCAACTCGCGGTGCGGCTCGGGGTCCGCGCGCCGGTGGTGGCGGCACTCGCCGCGGCGTGGATGTTCCTGGGGCTGCACTCCCCGGACACCGAGCGGCAGCCGGTCGTCGCGCTCGTCAGCCGGCTCTGGAAGAACCAGCCGGACTCCTGGGCCGCGATCTGCGCGTGCCTGGCGCTCCTCGCGTCCATGCGCCCCGGCGCGGGATGGCGCGGGGCCGCGCTCCCGGCCGCGTGGTACCTGGCTGCCTGCTGCTTCAAGGAAGTGGCGGTGCCGCTGCCGCTGGTTTTCGGGGCGCTGGCGCTGCCGGAGCTCCGGCGGAATCGGCGCGCCGCGGTGGCCCGCCTCCTCCCGACCGCGGCTGCCGCCGGGCTATTCCTCGTCTTTCGGCGCCATGCCCTGGGCGGGATTGGCTATACCTACGGAAGCAACGCCGCCTGGATCGAGCGGACGGCCATCCACGCACTGGGACCGTTCGGCTCCATGGTCTCCGGACAATGGTTGGGCCTGGCGGTGCTGGCCTGGATCGGCGCGGTCACGGCCTGCGCCGTCTGGTGGCTCCGCCGGTCACGCGGGCGAGCGGTTCTTTACGTCCTGGCGGTGACCGCGCTCGCCGGGATCGGGATCCTGGGTGCGTGCGAGCTCTCCAGCC
>CAYQDT010000288.1:0-5580 GCA_964416225.1 uncultured bacterium | reverse complement strand
GCTCCAGCGCTTGCTCGATGCTCTCCACCGTCAAAACGCCGTTGATCACCGGGATGCCGGTCTGCACGGAGATGCTCTGGAGCGCTCCGGTCACCGACGACGCCAGGTGATCGTAATGGGACGTGGCCCCGCGGATCAGCGCACCGAGGCAGATGACCGCGTCATACCGCCCGGACTGCGCCATATGCTGCGCCACCACCGGAATTTCAAAGGCCCCCGGTACCCAGGCCACATCCACGGTGCCGTCCCCGCCGTGGCGATGGACGGCGTCTTCCGCGCCGTGCAGCAGCTCTTTCGTCACCAGCTCATTGAACCGGGCAACGACGATGCCGAACCGCACACCGGCGGCGGTCAACTGGCCTAGATACAGGTTCGTCATGGGCGTGTGTCCCAAATCACGGAAGGGTTATGCCAGTCTGCGCGGAGTTTTCACCCGGCCCCGCCTTGCCGGCTATTCAAGGAAGCGTACCTCAGACACCGGATGAAGCGTCCATGCGGGACGGCGGCTGCTGGAAGGGGTGGGCATTCGCTGCCTCCTCCCGCCCTCCCGTCCGGCCGCAGGGTCAGCGGGCGCTCCCGGCGGCAGGATGGGAGGGGGCGCGGGTGCGACGGGACCGGCGGCCGGGGCCGGCCCGTCGCGCGGGAGATCAAGCGGGCTGTTCGTCGATCGTTTCCACCACGCCGCGGAGGTCGTCGGGAAGGGTGTGGCCCATTTTGTCCCGCTTCGTCTCCATGTAGCGCTGATTCTCCTCGTGGAGACCCACCACCAGCGGCACGGACTCGACCTCCGTGAGACCGAAGCCCTCCAGCGCGGCACGCTTCTTGGGGTTATTGGTCATCAGGCGCATCTTCCGGACGCCGAGATCATACAGGATCTGGGCGCCGATGCCGTAGTCCCGCATGTCGGCCGGGAAGCCGAGATGGCGGTTCGCTTCGACGGTGTCCATGCGCTCTTCATCCTGGAGGTGGTAGGCGCGAATCTTGTTCGCCAGCCCGATGCCGCGCCCTTCCTGGCTCTGGAGGTAGAGCAGGACGCCCCGCCCTTCCCGCTCGATCCGCTGGAGCGCGGCTTCCAACTGATTCCCGCACTCGCAGCGGAGTGAGTGGAGGATGTCGCCCGTGACGCAGCCGCTGTGCACGCGCACCAGCACGGGCTCGTCCGGTACCACCTCCCCCATCACGAGTGCGAGATACGGCTTGTCGTCGATCGTCGACTCATACGCGTGGGCGATGAATTCTCCGTACCGGGTCGGCAGGCGGCACGAGGCGGCGCGGCGCACGAGCGTCTCCGTGCGGTGGCGAAACGCGATCAGATCGGCGATGGTCAGCACCTTCAGCCCATGCTCCGCCGCGAACGCCTGGAGCTCCGGCACGCGGGCCATCTCACCGTCACCCTTCTTGATCTCACAGATCACCCCCGCCGGCGTCAGCCCGGCCAGCCGCGCGAGATCCACGGCGGCCTCCGTGTGACCGGCGCGCGTGAGCACGCCGCCGCGCGCGGCGCGAAGCGGGCGGACGTGACCGGGCCGCAGCAGGTCGTCCGGCCGGGTCCGCGGGTCAAGGAGGACGCGGATCGTGTGGGCCTGCTCCTTGGCGGAGATGCCGGTGGTCGTCCCGTCACGGGCATCGACCATGATGACGAAGGGCGTGCCGAGGCGGGCGGTGTTTTCCTCCACCATGAGCGGGAGGTGAAGCTGGTCCAGCCGGCTCCCTTCCATCGGCACGCAGATCCAGCCGCGCGCATGGGTCTCCATGAAGTTGACGGCTTCGGGGGTGATGAACTGCGCCGCCATCACGAGGTCTCCCTCGTTCTCGCGGTCCTCGCTGTCCACCACGATGACCATCCTTCCGGCACGGATCTCCTCCAGCGCCTCTTCCACGGTCGCAAACTGCATCGTCCCCTCCTCTTGTGGCGTCCGGCCCCCGCACCGCATCGCGCGGCGGGATGCCGGCCGGTGGGCGGCCGCCGGCCCCGCGCCGCAGTCACTCACTACTACGCGCGGGAGGCCAGCAGGCGCTCCACGTACTTCGCCAGGACATCTACTTCCAGATTAACGGGTGAACCCGGCTCTTTCTGCGCGAGATTCGTCACCTGCCAGGTGTGCGGGATGATCGCCACCTCAAACCATTCCTCGCCGAGCGCCGCCACCGTCAGGCTGATTCCCTCGACCGAGATGGAGCCTTTCTCCACCACGTAGCGAAGGAGGGGCGGCTCTGCCCGGAACCGAAGCCGGTAGGAGCTGCCCTCCGGCGTCACCGCCTCCAGATGGCCCACCCCGTCCACATGACCCTGGACTATGTGTCCGTCGAACCGCCCGTTCGCACGGAGCGGGCGCTCCAGGTTGACCCGGCCGCCGGCCGCAAGCGAGCCCAGGCTGGTGCGGCGCATCGTTTCCGCCACCGCGTCGAACTCGAGGCGGGGACCATCCTTCGCCACGACGGTGAGGCAGCACCCGTTCACCGCCACGCTGTCCCCGATGCGCGCCTCCGCCGCCGTCGCGGGCGCCTCGATCCCCAGCCGGGTGCCGTGCGGACCGATCTCGATCCGGGAAACGCTGCCCGTCTCTTCAATAATTCCGGTGAACATCTGCCTCATTCCCCATCGCGCGCCACGTACCCGAAGATGGCCAGGTCCGCTCCGAAGCGTCGGGTCCGGACACCCTGGAGCCGGAGCGCGTCCGCCATCCGCGCCGCTCCCGTGCCGCCCACTGCGGCGGGTGCCAGCCGGCCGCCGATCACCAGCGGCGCGATGAACCAGGCAACCTCGTCCACCAGGCCGCCGTCCAGCAGCGACCCGGCCAGCTCACCGCCCGCCTCGCAGAGCACGGAATGGACGTCTCGCTGGACCAGCCGCCGCAGCAGCGGCTCCAGCGCGATCCGCCCGTCCGGCGCCGGCACCCGCTCCACAGCTAGACCGGCGGCCTCGTACGGCAAGACGTCGCTCCCCGGTCCGGTGGCGAGGAGGGTCGGCACCGCGCGGGCGGAGCGAACGAGTCGGCTGTCGAGCGGCGTGTCGGCGCGGGCGTCCACCACCACGCGCAGCGGGTTCCGCGCTCCGGGATTCCGGGCGGTCAACTCCGGATCGTCCGCCCGCACCGTCCCGATGCCTGTCAGCACCGCGTCGTTCCAGTCCCGCAGGCGATGCACGTGGCGGCGGGCGGCCGGTCCGGTGATCCAGCGGCTGTCTCCGGTGCGTGTGGCGATGCGGCCGTCCAGCGAGACCGCCATCTTCAGCGTAACCCACGGAAGCCCGGACTGCACCGCCTTCAGATAGGCGCGATTCAGCTCCCGAGCCTCCGCTTCCAGCAGACCGACCTCTACCTCCAGCCCCGCTTCGCGCAGGATCCGCAGCCCGCCGCCGTCGACCTTTGGGAACGGGTCCGGCATCGCGACGACAACCCTCCGCACCCCGGAGGCGAGGACCGCGTCCGTGCATGGCGGTGTCCGGCCCCAGTGACAGCACGGCTCCAGGGTCACGTAGAGGGTGCCGCCGCGGGCCGCGGATCCCGCCGCCCGGAAGGCGTTCACCTCCGCGTGCGCCTCTCCCGCCCGGTGGTGCCACCCCTCTCCAACGAGCTCGCCGCCCGAAACGACCACCGCGCCGACCATTGGATTCGGCGCGGTTCTACCGCGCGCCCGCGCGGCGAGCTCCAGGGCGCGCCGCATGTACCGGCGGTCATCCATTATCCGCGGCGCCGCTCGCTGCCGTCGCCCTGCGCGAGGTGACGCACGAGATCACTCCGCCACCGGGCGTACTGCCGCACCACAAACGCGGCCTCCCGGACGGCGAGCAGCATTGGAAGCAGGACGAACAGCGTGGCGACGAGGAGATACAGCAGCCGCTGGGCCGGCGGCCGGTGGGCCATGAGCGGATTGGCGGCATACCACAGCAGGAGGTCCGCCTCCAGCAGCAAGCCCCCGGCGATCCGCCGGCGGAACTGCCCCACCGTGAGCTCTGCGCGGTTGCCGCGCACCCAGCGTGCCACCTCGTACAGCAGATACCCGCCGAAGATCGCCAGCATCGCCAGGAGCACCGGCTGTGCGTAGAGAGGAAAACCCATCGGTCGCTCGCCTTTCGCCGCGGGGAGGAACGCTCAGGCGACCCGGGATCTCCCCGCCCAGGCAGCCGCGCGGAGCGCCCGCACACCCGCCTCGATCCCCCCGGGATGCCCGTACAGCGCGGAGCCGGAGACGAGCACGGTGGCGCCGGCAGCAACGATCTCGGCGGCCGTCGTCGCGCTCACGCCGCCGTCCACGGAGAGCTCCGCCCGGCTCCCGGCCCGGTCCAGCATCTCGCGGCAGCGGCGGATCTTCTCCGCGCTGTGAGGGATGTACTGCTGCCCGCCGAAGCCCGGGTTGACGCTCATCAGGAGCACGAGGTCCACGTCGGCCAGCACGTCCTCCAGCATACAGAGCGGGGTCGCCGGGTTGAGCACCACGCCCGCCCCCACCCCGTGACCGCGCAGCCACGAAAGCGTGCGCTGCAGGTGGGGACAGGCCTCCGCGTGAACGGTGATGAAGTTGGCGCCGGCCTCCACGTACGCGGGGATTAGATCCTCCGGGCGCTCCACCATCAGGTGGACGTCGAACGGCTTGTCGGTGCAGCCCCGCACCGCCCGGATCACCGGCGGCCCGAATGTCAGGTTCGGCACGAAGTGGCCGTCCATCACGTCGAGGTGGATCCAGTCCGCCCCGGCCCGGTCCGCGGCGCGCACGCCCTCGCCCAGCGCGGCAAAGTCCGCGGAGAGGATGGACGCCGCGATCTTGGCGCCTCTCGAAGCAGTTTCCTCGCTCATCACACCTTCCGCTGCTTGATCAGCTTCCCGTTGAGATAGACGCGGATCTCGCAGGAGCCACGGGAGCCGAACGTGGTCACGGTCTGGGTCACGTCTTCACCCGGCTGATGGTCGCTTTCGTACGCCGTCTGCTCGGAGCCGTCCTGGTTGCGAACCACAATCCGCACCCGCTGCGGGTCCGAACCGCCGCGCGGCACGTGGATGGTCACCTCGTGATCCCGGGCCGGGAGGTCCGGAGAAGGAACGGACGGCGCCGGGCTCGGCGCGGTGGCGGTATCCGGCGCCGCGCCTGTCTCCGGTGTCGGTGTCCCCTGGTCCGGCGCGGTCGCCGCCGTCCCCGTGTCCGTGTTCGCCGGCGGGGTCACCGCCTCGGGCGGGGCAGCGGGCTGCGGCTCCGGGCCCTTGCTCACGGTGAGCTCCACCGCGCTCTGCTTGGCCACGTCGGTGCCGCCGACCGGCGCCTGTCCGATCACCTGACCCTTGTCCACGACCTCGCTGAACTCTTCCTTGACCTTGCCGACGGAGAGCTTCGCGTCCTGGATCTCACGGCGCGCCTGGTCCAGCTTCTTGCCCGTCACGTCCGGGACGCGCGCGGGCTCCGTGCCCTGGCTGACCCACAACTGGACGCTCTTCCCCGCGCGCAGCTCCGTCCCGCTGGGCGGCTGCACCTGATACACGATTCCCGACGCATATTTCTGGGTGAAGTCGCGCCGGGTCTCCGCCTTCAAGCCCGCGTGCTGGACGGCGGCCAGCGCCTGCGCTTCGGAAAGGCCGACCAGGCCCT
>CAYQDT010000287.1:0-5587 GCA_964416225.1 uncultured bacterium | reverse complement strand
CACAGGCAATTCGAGTGGGAGTGATCATGGGCAGCGACTCGGACCTGTCCGTCATGCTGGACGCGGTGCGGGTACTCAAGCAGCTCAACGTGGGCTGGGAGATCAATGCCCTCTCCGCGCACCGGACCCCCCACCGCGTGGCGGAATACGTGGAGGGGCTGGAGGCGCGCGGAGTCCAGGTGGTGATCGCGGGGGCCGGCGGTGCTGCCCATCTTCCCGGGGTGATCGCGGCGCTGACGCCGCTGCCGGTCGTTGGCGTGCCGATCAAGTCGGTGGCGCTGGACGGCCTCGACTCGCTCCTGGCGATCGTCCAGATGCCCCCCGGTATCCCCGTCGCCACGGTGGGAATCAGCGCGGCGAGAAATGCCGGCATCCTGGCCGCGCAAATTCTGGCGGCCGGAGATCGCGAGCTGCTGGAGCGGGTCCGGAAATTCAAGTCCGAGCTGGCTGCGTCCGTGGAAGGCCGGAACGCGCGGCTGATGGAGCGGGTCACCAAGGAGCTCTAGCAGGAGAGAACCGTCTTGGGGGATGCGGCGTCCTCGTGCGCGGCGGGGCGCCGATCCCGTCACTGGCTCCCCGCACGGCTGTGCTCCCGCGCGCCCGCGAGCCGATTCCGGGCTCCGGACGCGTGGAGTTCGCCGGGAAAACGTCTCCGCGGGCGCATTGGACTGATTCTCACTCCGAAACACTCGGAGATAAGGAGGAGATTGCAGTGCTGGGGAGCGATTCTCCCGTTGGAGAGGAGCAGAGCCGTCGCTTCTGAGCCGGGCACCGGAGACCGAACGTTTTCGTCCGTTCACTTCGGCCTCGGCGGCTGCCGCTTTCCCGACCCCTTTCCATGTCTCGCTGCTGCGGGGTTGTTTGAAGCCGTACGGGAGTTGGAGTGGATGAGTAGCAGGGAACTGCCGCACTGGGATATGACCCCGATCTTTCCGGCGCTCGACTCGCCGGAGTTGACGCGCGCCATGGACGCGGTGCGGACGGCGATTGCGGAGCTGGGTCAGCGCTTCGACGCGTGGGACGTGCGAAGACGGCCGCATGGCGCCGTGGACGAGCAGTTCGTCCGCCAATTCCAGGACGCGATGCACCGCCTCAACGCCGTGTATCGGGACCGGCAGGTGTTCTCGTCGTATCTCAACACGTTTGTGACCACGGATGCGGCGAACGACCTCGCCCAGGCCCGCCTGGCGGATTTCCGGATGGTGGGGGTGCAGCTCGCGCAGCTCTACTCCCGCTTCGTCGCCTGGGTCGGCTCAACGGAGCTGGATGCGCTCCTCGAACAGTCGCCGGTGGCGCGGGAGCACGAGTTCGCATTGCGACAGATTGCGATGGATGCGGCGCACCAGATGTCGGAGCCGGAGGAGCACCTGGCGGCGGAGCTCCGGCCGATGGGGCTCACCGGCTGGGCGAGGCTCCACGGCGACGTCTCGGCGCTGCTGACGGTGGAGCTGACCATCCGCGGCGAGCGCCAGACCCTCCCCATCAGCGCGGTACGCGCGCTGGCCAATGATCCGGATCGCGAGACTCGCCGCGCCGCCTACGAGGCGGAGTTGAACGCGTGGCAGAGCGTTCAGGTGCCGCTTGCCGCGGCGCTGAACGGGATCAAGGGCTTTCAGGGCGTCCTGCACCGGCGCCGGCGCTGGGCGGATGACGTGGAGCCGACCCTGCATGAGGAGAGCATCGACGCGGCCACACTGGAAGCGATGCAGGCAGCCTGCGTGGAGTCCTTCCCGGACTTTCGCCGCTATCTGCGGGCGAAAGCCGCGGCGCTGGGGCTGGAGCGGCTCGCGTGGTACGACCTGACGGCGCCCGTCGGCTCGGTGAGCCGCAGGTACAGCTGGGAAGATGCCGAGTCGTTCATCCGGGAGCAGTTCGGCTGTTATTCCCCGCGGATGCGGGAGTTCGCCGACCGGACGTTCCGGGAGCGCTGGATTGATGCGGAGCCGCGTGCGGGAAAGGAAGGCGGCGCCTACTGCACCGGCCTCCGGCCGGGCGAGTCGCGGATCTTGATGAACTTCGACGGCTCCTTCAACAGCGTCAGCACTCTGGCGCACGAACTGGGCCACGCCTACCATAACCTCAATTTGAAGGAGCGCACGCCGCTCCAGAAGCGCACGCCGGCCACGCTCGCGGAGACGGCCAGCATCTTCTGCGAGACGCTGGCGCTGGAAGCCGCCATCGAGCATGCGGACCCTGCGGAGCGCCTGGCTCTGCTGGAAGGAGGCATGCAGCGGGATCTGATGGTGGTGGTCGACATCCATTGCCGCTTCCTGTTCGAGAAGCGGGTATTTGAGGCACGCCGCAAACGCGACCTGACCCCGCGAGAGTTCTCCGAGCTGATGCTCCAGGCCCAGGCCGAAACGTACGGTGACGGACTGGACCCCGAGCTCCGGCACCCTTATATGTGGGCGGTGAAGGGACATTACTACGGCCCCACGTTCTACAACTACCCGTACACTTTCGGGCTGCTGTTCGGACTGGGGCTGTACGCGCGCTACCGCGAGTCGCCGGAAACCTTCCGCTCCGGCTACGATGAGCTGCTTTCCAGCACCGGGCTGGCGGATGCCGCCGTCCTGGGCGCGCGGTTCGGAATCGACACTCGCGGGACGGGGTTCTGGCGTTCGAGCCTCGACGTCATCCGGCGGAATATCGCCGAGTTCGAGCGCCTCGCCGGTACGGTTTCGTGACCCGCTTCCTCCTGCAGCGGGCTGCCCTGGCGCTGGTGACGCTGTGGGCACTCTCCGTCGTCACGTTCCTGATGGGGAGTCTGGCGCCCGGCGGACCGGTCGAGGTGCTCCTCGGGCAGCATGCGAATCCGGCGGCGGCGGCACAGCTCAAGCGGGAGCTCGGCCTGGATCAGCCCCTGCCCTACCAGTACGGGCGGTGGCTGGTCAACAGCCTTCACGGTGACTTCGGTATTTCTTTTCGCGACCGCCGGCCCGTGAGCCGGACGCTGGCGGACCGGTACCCGATCACCGCGCAGCTCGCGCTGATGGCCGGACTGTTCGCGGTAGCCGTCGGCGTGCCGCTGGGGCTGCTGGCGGTGCTGCGGCCGGGGTCGTGGCTGGATCGGCTCGCCACCACGCTCGCCCTGGCCGGGATCTCGATCCCCGCGTTCGTTCTGCTCCCGCTGCTGGTGCTCGTCTTCTCCCTGCAGCTCCGCTGGTTCCCGGTGACGTACGACCGGGAATGGTGGCACCTGATCCTCCCCGCCGTGGCGCTGGGTCTCCGCCCGGCCGCGCTCGTCGCGCGGATGACCCGGGCGTCGCTGCTGGAGGCGCTCCAGCAGGACTTCATCCGGACGGCTCGCGCCAAGGGTGTGAGCCGTGCCGGAACCCTGCTGCGGCACGCCGGCAAGAACGCGGTGATTCCGGTCATGACGGTCCTCGGAACAAGCGTCGGCTACATGCTCGGCGGCTCGTTTGTCGTCGAGACCATTTTCGGCGTGCCGGGCATCGGCAATCTCTCCATCACGGCGATCCCGGCACGCGACTACCCGATGATCCAGGCGGTCACCCTCCTTGCGGCCGCCTTCTTCATCCTGGTAAACCTGGTGGTGGACCTCCTGTATGGCCTCTTCGACCCACGTCTTCGGACCGCTGCCCCTGGGGCTTAACCGCTGGCCGCAGCCCCTGCGCCGGGCCACGACCGTCGTGGCCGGCGTTTTCCTGGCGGTGGTTCTTTTCACGGCGGCGTTTGCAAACTGGCTCGCTCCGCATCCATACGCGGAGCAGCACCGTGGTGAGCAGCTCGCGGCTCCCAGTCGCACCTATCCGCTCGGGACGGACTTTCTGGGCCGGGATATCCTGAGCCGGCTGATTTACGGCTCGCGCGTCTCCCTCTCGGTCGCAATCCTGGTCGAAGCCGTGGAGCTGCTATTCGGGCTCAGCCTGGGCCTGGTGGCCGGGCTGCGGGGAGGCTGGCTGGATCTGCTGCTGATGCGCCTGACGGACCTGATGTTCGCGTTCCCGGACATCCTGCTGGCCATCCTCATCACCGGCATCTTCGGAAAAAGCTTCCTCAACGTTTTCCTGGCGCTGGCACTGGTCGGCTGGCCCGGAATGGTGCGGCTGGTCCGCAGCCAGGTGCTGGCCCTGCGCGGCCGCGAATACGTGGAGGCGGCCCGGGCGCTCGGAGCGTCCGACGCACGGATCATGCTGGCTCACCTCCTGCCGAACGTGGCGGGTCCGGTGGTTGTGGCGGCCACCGTGGGGATGGGCGGCATCATCCTGGCGGAAAGCACGCTCAGCTTTCTGGGTCTCGGCATCCAGGAGCCGTTTCCCTCATGGGGCCTGATGATCAACTCCGGGTGTGCGCTCCGCCGGTCGAACCCGATGCTGACGGTCTACCCGGCGGTATTGCTGGCCTCCACGATCATGGCCTTCAACTTTCTCGGAGACGGACTCCGGGATTGGCTGGACCCGCGGAGCCGGGTGGAGTGACCGCGGCACGTGCGTCGCCCGGCGTGCGCGATCGCCAAAGAAAAAGGCCCGCTCCTCCAGGAAGCGGGCCAGAAGCGAAGACAAGATAATTTCGCCGTACGGACTCTCTGCGGAGGCCCATCAGTATTCCTCCGCGGTGTGAGCTAATTCACTCCCGGTAGGCACGCGTGCCCACGATCTCGTACTGGATTTTCCCCGCCGGCACTTCGGCTTCCACTTTCTCGCCCACTTTCCGACCGATCAGCGATTTACCGAGAGGCGACTCAAAGGAGATGCGGTCTTCCATGGGGTCCGCCTCCAGTGGTCCGACAATGAAGAATTCCGCCTCGTCGCCGTCGCTTTCGCGCACGGTGACCACGGAGCCGAACGTCACGTGGTCCAGCGGCACATCTTCCGGGCGCACCACGTGGAGCTGCGGCACGATCTGCGAGAGCTGGGCCAGGCGGCCTTCCAGGAAGCCCTGCTCTCGCTTGGCCTCGTGATACTCAAAGTTTTCGGAAAGGTCTCCGTACGCGCGCGCCGTCCGGATATTACCGGCCACCTCGCCGCGCTTCTGCTCCAGTTCCGCCAGCTCGTTCATGATCTGGCGATGCCCGGCGATGGTCACGAAGTATTTCCCTTTGGGCAGGTGCTCCAACGCAGTGACTCCTCGCGGCAGACCGCGGAAACCGGGCGGCGCGACAGCCGCACTCGAACGACAAACGCGGCGGAGCTCGAGCCCCCGCCGCGCACAAACCCGTGCTGGGTTTCAATATGATAGCACGAAACAAGCAGGCCGCAAGTATTCGTGCGGACGGCCTGCAACCGGGTCCCGGCTACCGTGATTTCGCGCAGCGAAATCCGGTATCCTTTCACGTGGCGCCGCTTCCCTCAATCGCGCGGGCGTACGTGCGGCAGCTCCGCTCTCCATAGCCCACCGCGCCGCCGCGCAGCACGCGCTGCTCCCGGTTGCCGGAGTAGTACCCCTGGACCCACTCCCATGCGTTCCCCGCCATGTCGAGACAGCCATAGGGACTGGCGCCCGCGGGGCGGGTGCCGACCGGTCCCGGTCGGAGAGCCCCGGAGGGTCGGATTGCCTTGACAACGCGCTCGTATCTGGCGGACAGTGCGCCTCGCGGAGGCAGCGGCTGGTGCGGAAAATCTTT
>CAYQDT010000286.1:2657-5599 GCA_964416225.1 uncultured bacterium | reverse complement strand
TCTTCGGTTGCGCGGCGAGCCGACGGGTAGCGGCGGCGATGTTGGTCTCGCCCCGCAGGCGCAGCACATTGATGGCCGCGGTGCGGAGCGCCGCCAGCACCTTTGGGCCGTGGCCACAGCGGACTTGCGAACGATCCTCAGCGAACGTTACGTCCCGGACCCAGTGGGAGCGGTTCTCGATCGTCCAGTGGCCGCGGGCATACGCCAGCAACACGGCCGCGGAGGCCTGGTCCGGCCGCAGGCTGGTGACCCCATACACCCGCTCTTCCCGCACTTCCCCCGTCTTCTTGTGGATCACGCGCCGCTCCAGCAGGTAGACTTGTGCCAAGCCGGGCCAGTCGCTGTAACCCACCAGCACGTCACTTGTGATGAGGCGCCGCTGCTCGATGCGGCCATGCCCGACGTCCCGGGTAAGCACGCTCTCCCGGTGTTCCGTAGCGAGTGGGGGCTGCGCAAAGACGGCCGCAATGTCGGCCAGCAACTGCGGCTGGTTGGCCTTGACCGGCATGACGTAGTCGCCCCCAGCGGCGCGAATGGTGGTCGCCACTTCCCGCTGGGTCAAGAGCGCGTCTACCGTCACGACGCGGCCCGCGAGCACGAGGCTCCGCAGCACGGTCTGGACGGCGGTAATCTCATTCCTCTTCTCGGGGACGGCGGTGTGGGTGAGCGTCAGGCCGAGGCGATGACTGACGGCGGAGAGCACGTGGGCCTCGGGCCATCCCTGTTTGCGGCTCCCGCGCAGGGTCTTGCCATCAATAGCGAGTGCTTCGCGGTCCGGAACGTCGCCCTGGGGCCCCAGCGCCGCGAGTACGGCTTCTCCCCAGAGGCGCAGTTGCGCTTCAAAGGCCACCCAGTCCAGGTGGCGGAAGATCTCGTGCAGCGTACTGGGACAGGGAGTGCCGTGCGTGAAACCCAGTGCCGTCATCAGTTCTGGATCATAGTTGCGGCCCCACTCCGCAATCGCTTTGCCGCCGCGGGCGCCACACAACATCGCCGCACAGGCGAGGGCTAACACCGCTGCCAGGGGATGGCGTCGCCCCTGGGCTTGGCGGAAATCCGGCACCGCGGACAGCGCCAGATAGAGAGACCCTGGCGCCGGCGCGCTGCCGGCCGGCAGGGGGCTGGCGGGAGATAATGAAGCGGGGAAGGCGGCACGAGACATGGTTCCTCCGGCAAAGGTGGCACTTTACAGGAAGAATCCTCGGTCGCTTTCCCCTTTCCGATTCCCCTGACTCTTCCGTGCTCTCACCCTTCGCCGAGAATCGAAACGCCCTGGGCTCCGATACCGGAAGCTGGCGCCCCACCGCGGTGACCGGTTAAGATAGCGCCAGTCCATCCCGGAGATCCGGACGCCGGCGGCCCGCTTCCATTTCGCCGGAAGCGCCGGGGCCGCGGGCATCCCAGGGCTCGCGCCGGCGGCCCGGGGTGCGCGGGCGGAGGCCCCGCGCCGGATCACCCCGCCCACGCAGGAAGACCATGGCAGGCAGCACTTTCGGCACGCTCTTTCGCATCTCCACCTGGGGCGAATCCCACGGGCCGTCCGTCGGCTGCGTGGTGGACGGCTGTCCGGCCGGCCTTGAGCTCACCGAGGCCGAGATTCAGGTTGAGCTGGATCGCCGCCGGCCGGGACAGAGCAGCATCACCACGCAGCGCCAGGAGGGCGACCGGGTGGAGATCCTCTCCGGGACTTTCGAAGGACGAACCACCGGCACGCCCATCGGCCTTCTGATCCGCAATACGGACGCCCGCTCCAAGGACTACAGCGAGATGAAGGAGCTGTACCGTCCCAGCCACGCGGATTACACCTGGAGCGCCAAGTTCGGCGTCCGGGATTACCGGGGCGGGGGTCGCGCCTCGTACCGGGAGGCGGCCGGGAGAGTGGCCGGGGGCGCGGTGGCCCGGAAGCTCCTGTCGGAGCGCTGCGGGGCCGAGATTGTCGGGTACGTGCTCCAGGTGGCGGAGCTGCGCGCGCAGGTGGACGCGGACACCGTGACCCGGCACGACGTGGAGGCCAGCATCACCCGCTGCCCGGACGCGGCCATGGCCGATCGGATGGTCGAGGCGATCGATCAGGCCCGCCGGGACGGCGATTCGCTGGGTGGGGTGGTGGAAGTGGTGGCGCGCGGCGTGCCCGCGGGGCTTGGGGAGCCGGTCTTCGATAAGCTGACCGCCGATCTCGCCAAGGCACTCATGTCCCTGCCGGCCACGCGCGGCTTCGAAGTCGGGAGCGGCTTCGACAGCGTGCGGATGCGCGGCTCCGCTCACAACGACCCGTTCTATATGGAGGGCGAGCGGGTCCGCACCCGAAGCAATCGCTCCGGTGGGATCCAGGGCGGGATCTCCAACGGTGAGAACATCGTCCTTCGCGTCGCGTTCAAGCCCACCGCAACGGTGATGCGGGAGCAGGAGACCGTCTCCACCTCGGGGGAAGCCGTCATCTTCAAGGCGAAGGGGCGCCACGACCCGTGCGTGCTGCCGCGGGCGGTGGCGGCGGTGGAAGCCATGGTGGCGCTGGTCCTGGCGGACCATTACCTCCGGCAGTCGGCCTGCGGGCCGCACGGGTAGCCCCGGCCCGCCGCACTCCCGCGAGGTGCCCCGCCGCCGTTCGTTGAACGGCTCTCCGACCGGGACCCGGATCCGGTTCCATCGTGACGGGAGGAGATATGGCAGGGACGCTTAAGGTCGGGGTGATCGGTGTCGGCGGCATCGCGAAGACGCACTTCCCCGGCTGGAAGGAAAGCCCTCACGCGGAGCTGGCGGCACTGGCGGACGTGGTTCCCGAGGCACTGCGGCAGGCGGGACTGGACCCGCGGCGCGAGGTCTGGCCCGCGATTCAACCGGATTTTCTCTACGACGGGCGCCTGTATGGGTTCGGGACGAATGTTGCCGCCGATGCGGTCTGGATCAAGGTGCCGAACGGGATCTTGTGCGCGAAGTAGGCG
>CAYQDT010000286.1:0-2647 GCA_964416225.1 uncultured bacterium | reverse complement strand
ACTGCGGCAGGCGGGGGAGGCGCACGGCATCTCCCGGCTCTACAGCAAGCCGGAGGACCTGATCGCGGACCCGGACCTCGATATCGTCGACATCTGCACGCCGAACAACTACCACGCGCCGCTCGCCATTGCCGCCCTGAACGCTGGCAAGCACGTGATCTGCGAGAAGCCGCTGGCGCCGACTCCCGCCCAGATCCGGGAGATGATCGCCGCCCGGGATCGCAGCGGCAAGCAGTTGATGACGGCGCAGCATTTCCGCTTCCAGGGCAACAGCAAGGCGCTCAAGGCGGAGATCGATCGCGGGATTCTCGGAAACGTCTACCACGCGCGGAGCTGGATGCTCCGGCGCGCCGCCGCGCCGACCCGCCCCGGCTTCATCATGAAGGAGCACAGCAGCGGCGGCCCCTGTATCGACATCGGCGTGCACATCCTGGACCTGACGCTCTGGATGATGGGCTTCCCGCGGCCCGTCTCCGTCACCGGGGTCACGCAGGACCGCCTCGCGAAGCAGCCCGGCGCCTTCTCCATCTGGGGCGGGCCCATTCCCCAGGAGAAGTTCGACGTCGAAGAGATGGCGGCGGCGTTTGTCCGGTTCGAAAACGGGGCCACGCTCATCCTCGAGGTTTCCTGGCTGCTGCATCATAAGACCACCGGCGAGGACATGCAGATGTGGCTGTATGGCGACCGGGCCGGCGCTCACTGGCCGGATAACGAGCTGCTCTGGAGCAATAACGAGACCCAGCAGCAGATGAACATGACCCTGGTCCGCGCCGAAGGCGGCGAGCCCCACGCCAAGGAGTGCATCGCCTTTGCGGAAGCCGTCGCCTCCGGGCAGCCGTCGCCGGTCCCGGCGGAGCAGTCGCTCATCGTGATGACGATCCTGGACGGGCTCTACCGGAGCGCCGCGGAAGGCCGGGAGATCCGGCTGGACGGCTGAGCCGCCTGGGGCGCGTTGAGCCCCGCGGGCCGGGGGAGTGCCGGACCGCGCCCGTCGGCCCTACGCGGAGGCTCCCGTGTAATAGCGCAGCCCGAACCGCCAGAAGAGCGAAGAGGCGATCACGGCGGCTGCCGAGACCAGGACCGCTAACCAGACGAATCCGCCCGGCAGCCGGCCGGCCAGCGCCTGGGCCGGAACGGTGATGATGAAGACGATGGGGATCAGATAGGTGAGCGCGCCGCGCAGCCAGGCGGGGTAGATCTCCACCGGGTATCGTCCTGCCTCGAATGCTTGCCAGACGATCTGTTCGATGTTCTCGAGCCGGACGAACCAGAAGGTGAGGGTCACCAGCACCAGCCAGAAGGAATAGACGACGCCGATGCCCGCCGCGAGGGTCACCGCGAACGTGAGCGCCTGGTGCGGGCCCACGCCCAGGGCCAGCCGGCGTACGGCGTAGAGCGCGAGGCCCACTCCCACCAGCACGTTGACGATCCGCCAGATATTGAGCGTGCGGAACGTGGCCATGAACTGGGCGCTCACCGGCTTCAGCAGGATAAAGTCCAGCGTCCCCTCCCGCACCTGGGTCATGATCTCCCGCATGTTCGGCGCGATGAACATCTCGATCAGGCCGTCCATCAGGTAGTAGACGGCCAGGAGCACCAGCACCTGGGGGAAGCTCCACCCCGCGATCTCCCGCGTGTACTGGAACGCGATCGAGAGCCCGCCGATCGTCGTGAGCAGCCCGAGCAGGCTGGCGATGACCCGGCTGAAGAAATCGGCCCGGTATTCGACGTCCGTCTGGATGCTGGTCCGGTAGAAGACTTTGAGCAGGCGCAGGGCGTGCATCGTCAGGCTCCCACGGCGGAGTATTGCCGGATGCCCGCCGCCCAGAGCACCCGGAAGAGGAGCACGGACGCACCCAGCCAGAAGAGCTGGAGCAGGAACCCCGGCAGGATCTCACCCGCCGGCACCCGCCCGAGCGCGAGCTCCACGGGGAACGCCCCCATGCCGCGAAACGGCGAGAGGTAGGCCACCGTGCCCAGGGTACCCGGCAGCAGCGACAGGGGCGCGAGACGCCCCGCCAGGAAGCTGTCCAGGGAGAAGTAGAGCTGGTTGATCGCCTCCGTACGGGTGGTCCAGAAGGCGATCACCGCCAGGCCGTACTGGAGGACGTAGCGCGTGACCCCCGCGAGTACCAGCGCCGGTAGGGCGAGGAGCAGACCCGTCGGGGAAGGGGGCGCCGGCTTCAGGAGAAAGAACAGCACGATCCATGCCGGGAGGATCATCGCGCTCGTCACCACCTTGAAGCTGATATTCTGCGCCGCGTCCCGGTGGATCGGGTTGAGCGGCTTCAGGAGGTGCGGGGAGAGCTGGCCGGTGCGGACCCGGAAGCCGAACTCGAAGGCGTCCCACGACATGGTGAGGTGGCCGAAGATCATGAAGATCAGGAAGTACGCGGCAAAATCGGCGCGGCTGAATTGCGCGCCGGTCGCCGCGTTCGTGATGGCTCCGCCTCGAGCGGCGGAAGCCGCGGACCAGACCGCCAACGAGATCAGCGGCCCCACGAAGCCCCAGATGCCCCAGATCAGCACCGCGAACCGGTACTGGACCATCAGCGCCAGCCCGACGCGCAGGTGGGCCCGGTAGACGTCGAGGACGTAGCGCCATCCGCCCGGAAGTGGCCCGCTCATGCGACCGGTCCCTCCTCCG